>DATHBQ010000171.1:0-8630 GCA_035296105.1 Propionibacteriaceae bacterium
CACCTGGTCCTCCCACTTTCCCTGCCCGCGGCGATTCTTGCGCAACCGGGACCGGCCCTGGGGCGAATCCAACACGCGGCGAGATCTTCTGCGACATTCTTCCCCGGCCGAGAGGAGATACCAAAGATTCTGCGGCCATACAATCTGCGGGTGCCCGCAGAAGCGCACCACTGGGTGATCGCAACGCGCCGCCACATGCCCGACCGGCGGGCCACCATCGCCGACGTCGCCCGAGAGGCCGGGGTCAACAAGGGCACTGTGTCTCGCGCGCTGCGCGGCATCGCCGGGGTCGGTCCCACTACCCGGGAGCGGATCATCGCCACCGCAGACCGGCTGGACTTCTCGGCGTCGCACCTGGCCACCACACTGGCCGGCGGGCGCTCCCGCACCATTGGGATCGTGCTGCCGACCCTGCGGTCGTGGTACTTCAACGAGTTCGCCAGCGGAGCCAGCTCGGTGCTGGTGCCGGCCGGCTACCGGGTGGAGCTGATCAACCTCGACGTGGACTCCGACGACCTCGACCCCGAGTCGGCGACCTTCCGCCGGCTGTTCGGTGAGCTCGGGGCGGGCCGCGGCCGGGACGCGCTGCTGCTGGCCGGCACGATCTCGGTGGAGCGGCCGGAGGGCGAGGACTCGGCGCGGGTGCCGGCGACCGCCGCCGGATCGCCGCTGAGCAGCGTGCCCGGGATCTACATCGACCACCGGGCCGGCGGCCGGATGATCGGCACGCACCTGCTCGCCCTGGGCCACCGGCGGATCGCCATGGTCGACGGCCGGATCCCGGGCAAGCCCGACCACGGCGTCTGGGAGAACCGCAGCCAGGGACTGCGTCAGGCTCTGCAGGCGGCCGGGCTGGCGGTGGCGCACGTGGTTGCCGCCGGCGACTGCCATCCCGCCGAGGGTGAGCGGGCAATGACCGAGTTGCTGGACCGACCGGGCCCACGGCCCACAGCGGTGTTCTGCCACAGCGACGAGCTGGCCTTCGGTGGGCTCGCGGTGCTGCGGCGGCGCGGGATCCGCTGTCCGGAGGACATGTCGGTCGCCGGGTTCGACGGCCATCCGATGGCGCAGTACTGGGGGCTGACCACGGTGAGCCAGCACGCGAGCCAGCAGGGCATGCGGGCGGCGTATGCCCTGGTCGATGCCCTGGAGCGCGAGGGCGACGAGCCGGTGCGGCGGGCAGAGGAGGCCCTGACCGTCGAGCTGATGGTCCGGGAGACCACCGGTCCGGCGTGACCGACCTCCGGACCACCCGCGATCCGGAGGTCGAGCCGATCGCGCAGCTCATTGGGGACGGAGCCCGGGCCCTCGTCGGGAGGGTACGCCGTCTCGCCGAGGGCGCCGTCCGACTGCTCGCCATGCCCCGGGTTCTCCGGGACAGTGCACGACAGCAGGTGGAAGACCTCAACGCCGACCGGGTGAAGGCTCGGCTGCGCGAGCAGCCGATCGTGACGCTGCGAGCGGTCGTCGGGCCTGGCGTACGGCTGAGCCAGCTCGAGCGGGCCGGGTTCCGCACTGTCGCCGATCTGCTCCGGGCCTCTCCGCAGGCGCTCGACGCGGTGCCGGGGGTCGGTCCGACGACCGTCACCTCCGCCACCGCCGCAGCCCGCACGGCAGCGCTTCACCTGCACCGTGACACCCGGTTCCGGTTCGACCCGGACCGGCCCGACGATGCGCAGACCCGACTGCTCGCCACCTTGGCGGCGCTGCGCGCGGCCGACCACGCCGTCGGCGTCCTGCACGGTCCCCTGCAGCGGTTCCTCGACCAGACCATGCCGCTCGTCCCCTATGCGGAGCGGGCCGGCAACCGGCTCCGGATGTTCTTCACCGGACGGGCGAGGAGGGACTCGGCGCTGGAGGCGCTCGACCAGCTGCGATCGATCATGGCCGACCCCCGGGTGGCGGACCTGGAGCGGCAGTTGGACTCCTGCGCAAGGGCGGTCGATCCGGCCGCGTACGCGCCGCGCGAGCTGTGGCAGCGCTACCTGAGCGATGCGGCCGCGGTGAACGCCCTGCTCACCACCGCCGTGGCCGACGCGACGCACGACGAGGACGAGGCGGCGCAGGGGTTCGTGCCCGAGGAACTGCGACAGCAGGTCACCGCCGAGCCGCTCGACACCACGTTCCTCACCGCCACGCTGCGCGGCTACCAGGTCTTCGGCGCCCAGTACGCCATCCACCAGCAGCGCGCGATCCTCGGGGACGAGATGGGCCTCGGCAAGACGGTGCAGGCCCTGGCCGCGCTCGCGCACCTCGCCACCCGGGACCAGCGCCGCTTCCTGGTGGTCTGCCCGGCCAGCGTGCAGATCAACTGGCTCAACGAGATCGGCAAGCACACCCGGCTGAAGGCCCACAGCCTGCACGGCGCCGACCGGGAAGCGGCCGGGCAGGCCTGGTTGCGCGAGGGCGGGGTCGCGGTCACCACCTTCGGCACCCTGGCCCGGCTGCCGCTCCGGGTGGGCGCCGCCGAGGTCGCTATGCTCGTGGTGGACGAGGCCCACTTCGTCAAGAATCCCGGCACCGCCCGGTCGCGGTCCGTGGCCGAGGCGGTGGACCGGGCCCAGCGGGTGCTGTTCCTGACCGGCACCCCGATGGAGAACCGGGTGGAGGAGTTCCGCAACCTGGTCGGCTACCTGCGACCGGAGGTGGCGGCCCGGGTGGGCGCCCAGGACGGGCTGGCCGGGGCGCGCGCGTTCCGCCGCGCCGTGGCCCCGACGTACCTCCGGCGTAACACCGACGACGTGCTCAGCGAGCTGCCGGAGAAGATCGAGGTGGAGGACTGGGTGCAGCTGTCGGAGGAGGACGAGGCGGCCTACGCCTACGCCGTCACCGCCGGCCACCTGATGGCGATGCGCCGAGCCGCCTTCGTCGCCCCGACCTCGGCGAAGCTCGAACGACTCGCCCAGCTGGTCGAGGAGGCCGCCGAGGACGGCATGAAGGTGGTGGTCTTCTCCTACTTCCTCTCCGTGCTCAGCACCGTCGCCCAGCGGCTCGGGGACGCGGTGATCGGCAGCATTACCGGCGCCGTTCCGCCGGCCGGGCGCCAGCATCTCGTCGACGACTTCACCGGGCGCGTCGGGCATGCGGTGCTGCTGGCCCAGATCGAGGCCGGTGGCGTCGGCATCAACATGCAGGCGGCCTCGTTGGTGATCATCGCCGAGCCGCAGTGGAAGCCGAGCACCGAGGACCAGGCGATCGCCCGGGCGCACCGGATGGGCCAGGTCCGCACGGTCCAGGTGCACCGGCTGCTGGCCAAGGACAGCGTCGACGAGCGGATCCGGGAGGTCCAGGAGAGCAAGGCGCTGCTCTTCGACGCCTACGCCCGCGAGAGCGATGCCAAGGATGCCGACCGGCGGTCGGTGGACACCGGGCTGCACCGGCCTCCGGACCTGGACGACGCCGCGGTGCCGCTGGAGCGCCGGGTCGTGCTGGCTGAGCAGTACCGGCTGATGCGCAACGCGGACGACCTCCGTTAGCCGGGAGGGACCGGCCGCCCGCGGCGGCTCCGGTTCGCGTACGTGTCGAAGCCCAGTCCGGCGGCGGCCAGCAACAGCGCCCACACCACGTAGGGCCCGGTCAGCGCGAGCAGGCCGAGGACGGCCACCAGCGCCACCACCGCCGCCCGGCGGGCCCAGGTGCCCCGCGGAAGAAGCCGGACGGCGGAGGCCGTGCCGACGACGTAGACGAGCGAGAACACACCGGTGGTCAGCAGCACCAGCGCCTCGATCGCCAGCCCGAGGAGCCCGAACGCCGCGAGCGAGACCAGGGCCAGCGTGGCGACCACCAGCAGGCTGCGCCGCGGGATCTCCCCCGCCGCGCTGCCGCGGGCGAACCAGGTCGGCAGAGCGCCGTCCCGCCCCAGGGCGGCCCCCAGCTTGGCGGCGCCCGCGAAGTAGGCGTTCATCGCCCCGATGGTCAGCAGCACGGCGACCACCGCGGTGATCTCCCGGACCGGTCCGCCGATGCCCAGCGCCAACAGGTCCGACAGCGGCGCGGCGGAGGAGCCGGCCGCCGACCCGAGCACCAGGATGCTGGCCGCCGCGATGGCCAGGTAGAGCACCCCGACCACGACCACGGTGACCGCGGTCGCCCGGGGCAGCTCCCGCTCCGGGCGCCGGTAGTCGGCGGCCAGGGAGGACACCGCCTCCCAGCCGGCGAACGCCCACACCAGCAGGGCAGCCGCCGAGCCGACGGCGGCCCAGCCGTGCGGGGCAAAGGGCCGCAGGTTGCCCGGGTCGGCGTACGGCAGCGCGGCGACCGCGGCCGCGACGAGCAGGAGGATCAGCACGCTGGCCAGCGCCAGCTGGAGGCGACCGGACACCTTGAGCCCTAAGTAGTTGGCGAGGCCGACGACGAGGGTGACCGCGACGGCCGTGGTCAGCGCTGTACGCATTCCGCCGCCGAGCACGTCGGCGACGTAGTGCCCGGCGAACATGGCCGCCGCCGGGGCACCGAACGGTACGGCGAAGTAGAAGCACCAACCGACCATGGCAGCGGCCCGACGCCCGAAGGCCCGACGGGCGTACGTCGAGACCCCGCCACCGTCGGGGTAGCGGGCGCCCAGCGCAGCGAAGGTCCCGGCCAACGGCACAGAGAGCAGGACGAGGGCCAGCCAGGCCAGCAACGATGCCGGTCCGGCCAGGTCGGCGGCCAGGGCCGGGAGGGAGATCACGCCGGTGCCGAGCACCGCGCCGATCGACAGGGCGGCGCCCTGCGGGACGGTGAGGGAGGCCCGGGCCGGAGGCGCGATCGCCTGCGAGGTGACGGTCACGCCGCTCAGGCTAGGGTCGGGATTGGCCCCACAGGAGTGCCAATCATCGGCTAGTTGAGTGGGCCAATACTTGTGTCGTGGACCTCCAGCTCACCTTCACCGGCCGCACCGATCTGAGCAGCCAGATCTACCGCCAGCTGCGCGATGCGGTGCTCGACGGCCGGCTCCGCGACGGCGAACGGCTGCCAGCGACCCGCGAGCTGGCCGAGCGGCTCGCGGTGTCCCGCAACACGGTCGCCGGGGCGTACGACCGGCTGACCGCGGAGGGGTTCCTGGCCGCCCGGGTCGGGGCGGGTACTTCGTCTGCGCCGCCGGTGCGCGACCGCGGTTACGCCGGTCCGCGCCGGCCGGCGTGGTCACGCCCCGGCCGGTCTGGCGGGACCTGGCGGCGTCGGTGACCTCGGAGGAGACGGCGCCGGCGTACGACTTCCGGATCGGCATCCCGGACGGACGGCTGTTCCCGGTGCAGACCTGGCGCCGGCTGCTCAACCGGCAGCTCCGTACCTCGATGCTGACCGACGCCCGCTATCGGGGGCCGGGTGGGCACCCCGGGCTCCGGGCGGCCATCGCCCGGCATGTCGGCGTGTCCCGGTCGGTCCGCGCGGCGGCCGACGACGTGTTGATCACCCGAGGCGCCCAGCAGGCCGTCGACCTGGTTGCTCGGGTGCTGGTCGAGCCCGGGGACTGCGTGGCCGTCGAGGAGCCGGGTTACCCGCCGGTGCGGCAGCTGATGCAGTCGTTCGGGGCGCGGGTGGTGCCGGTGCCGGTGGACGACGAGGGGCTGGTGGTCGACGCCCTGCCACGCTCGGCCCGGCTGGTCTACACCACCCCGTCGCACCAGTTCCCGATGGGGGTAGCGATGTCGTTGGCCCGGCGCCAGGCGCTGGTCGAGTGGGCGGCGCGGCACCGGTCCGCGGTGATCGAGGACGACTACGACACCGAGTTCCGCTACACCCCACGGCCGCTGGAGCCGCTGCAGACCGTGGACCGGCACGGCCGGGTGCTCTACGTAGGGACGTTCGCCAAGACGATGCTGCCGCTGCTGCGTACTGGCTTCCTCGTCGCGCCGGCCTCGCTCCGGTCCGCGCTGCTCGCCGCCCGACAGCTGAGCGACTGGCACGGCGACCGGCCCACTGAGGGCGCGTTGGCCGACTTCTTGGACGAAGGGCTCCTGGCCCGGCACCTCCGTCGGGCCGGGGCCGCGTACGCCGAACGTCGGGTCGCGCTGCTGGCCGCGGTCGAGGCGCACCTAGCCGACTGGTTCGTACCGGCACCCTCGGCCGCCGGTCTGCATATCGCCCTCCGAGCCCGTCCGGCGGTCGAGCTCGACGTGACCGCCCTGGTCGAGCGAGCGGCCGGGGCCGGCGTCGGCGTACAGGCGCTGTCCGACTTCAGTGCGGACAGCGCGCAGCGGGGGCTGGTCCTCGGCTTCGGGGCCATCGCCGTCGAGCTGATCCGGCCAGGCATCCGCCGGCTCGCCGGATTTATCCAGTAACTTCATTGTGTAGTAACATCACTACATGGCGGCTCCCGAGGAGATCTTCGACCGACTGCTGGAGATCGCCCTGTTGATCCAGGAGGACCTGGCAACCTCCTTCGCGGGCACCGGGTTGACCACCGCCCGGACCCATCTGCTCTGGGTGCTGCACCACTCGGGCCCGTCGAAGCAGCAGGCCCTCGCTACGGCTCTCTCGGTCAGTCCGCGCAATGTGACCGGTCTCGTCGATGCCCTGGAGACCGGCGGATTCGTCGCCCGGACGCCCCATCCGAGCGATCGCCGGGCGATACTGATCACCCTGACCGAGCGGGGCGCCGCGACCGTGGCGACCATGGACCGCGACCGACAGGACATCGCTGCCCAACTGGTCGATGGCTTCGACGAGGCGCGACGGGGTCGGCTCGGGGCCGACCTGGACACGATCGCCGAGCGGCTGCAGCAGCTGGTGGACTCAGCCCACCGGGCCCCGGTGGCGACATGAGCGTCACCCTCCCGGCGACGCGGCCGACCGGCTGGCGGAGGATCGGCAACCTCGCCCGTCGGGCGTGGTTCCTGGAGATCCAGGGCTACCAGAACACCTACCGCTTCCTCCTCCGCCGCCCGCGGGTGCCGGCCGGCTCGGCCGGATTCAGCTACCACCGGCCGGTGCTCTCGGTCATGATCGTGTTCACCGTCCTGTCCCTGGTCGAGCTGATCGTGGTGGACGTCGTGGTGCGGCGCTGGTCGGCGGTGCGGATCCCGCTGGTGGTCCTCGGAATCTGGGGAGTCACGTTCATGCTCGGCCTGCTGTTCGGGATGCTGGTCCGGCCGCACGCCGTCGGCCCGGACGGCATCCGGGTGCGCTCAGGGCCCGAGGTCGACATCCCGCTGACCTGGGACGAGATCTACTCGGTCACTCTGCGAAAGCGGACGATCCAGGAGAAGCAGCCCAAGGTCACCGTGGACGACCAGGGTGAGGCGACCCTGCACCTGCGGATCATGAACGAGACGAATGTGGATATCCGGCTGGACGAGCCCACCGATCTACGGTTGCCCCACGGGACCGAGCGGGTCAGCGTGGTCGCGCTCTACGCCGAGGACCCCAAGGGCTTTTTGGCCGAGGTCCGGCGGTACCTCTGACTGCGGGCATAGATGAAGCCCACGGTTTGCCTGCTCGGGGGTTCAGGTAAGCCGTGGGCTTCAACTGCTACATCGCACGATCGCCGGAATTCATTACGCCCCCTGCGGTGTGACCTGGACAACACCCGCCGCGACCCAGTCCTCTCGCACTTACCGCCTCTCGCTCCCACCCCCGCGCCTGCTGCAGCGGGCGGGAAGAAGGAGTGAAAGGCGAGAAGAAGGAGCTCGGCGAGCCGGCGGCAATGGGCGGCGCCGCATCAAATGCGAGAAAAGGTCGAAGCCCACGGTTTGCCTGCTCGGGGGTTCAGGTAAGCCGTGGGCTTCGACTGCTACATCGATTCCACTAGAGACTTCATTACGCGCCCCGAATGTGACCTGCGCCACAGCAATGCATTACGAGTCCAGCGAACGGGCGTCGTCGGGAACGTCCACCGCGTACTCCTGCAGCGCCTGGATCGGGATCACCTCGAGCGCCCGGGCGTTGGTGGCCGCCAGCACCACCGGAGCGGCAGCACCATCCACGTACGCCTGGGCCCAGCGATGGGCGACGACGCACCACCGGTCGCCCGGTCGCAGCCCGGCGAATCCGTACTCGGGTCGCGGCGTCTCCAGGTCGTTGCCCACGCCGCGCTGGTGGGCCAGGAACTCCGCCGTGACCACGGCGCAGACCAGGTGGACGGCACGAGCCGGACCGCAGGTGCAGCTGCCGTCGCGGTAGTAGCCGGTGACCGGATCGTTGCCGCACGGCTCCAGCGGGCCACCCATGACGTTGCGCTCGTCGCTCATGTGCTCAGTCTGGCGAAGGGCATAGAAGAAGCCCACGGATTGCCTGCTCGGGGGTTCAGGTAAGCCGTGGGCTTCGACTGCTACATCGCGCGGGCGGACCGATTCATTACGCCCGCCCGCTTGTGAGCTGCGTCATAGCGGGTGGGCGTAGCCACGCGCTCAGACGTTCTGCGGAAAGCCCAGGTTGATGCCGCCGTGGCTGGGGTCCAGCCAGCGGCTGGTGACCACCTTGCCGCGGGTGAAGAAGTTGACCCCCTCCACGCCGTGGGCGTGCGCATCGCCGAACAGCGAGGCCTTCCAGCCGCCGAAGGAGTAGTACGCCATTGGCACCGGGACCGGAACGTTCACCCCGATCATCCCCACGTTGACCTCGTTGGCGAACTGCCGGGCCGCGCCCCCGTCGTTGGTGAAGATCGCCACCCCGTTGCCGTACGGGTTGTCGTTGATCAGCTTCAC
>DATHBQ010000172.1:0-11536 GCA_035296105.1 Propionibacteriaceae bacterium
GTCGGCGACCAGGGTGGCGTAGGAACCGATTCCGGCGCCCGCGCCGATGACCGCGGCCAACGCCGCCGCGGCGACCACTGTGCCGAACCCGCGGCGCTTGGCCGGAGCGGGGGGCGACGGCGGTGCGTACGCCGGCGGCGCCGCTTCGGTGACCAGAGGAACGCCCGCCGGAGCCGGGAAATCCGCCGCCGAGTAGCCGGCGAGGCGGCCATCGGGCGTAAAGGTGGGCCGACCGGAGTCAGGGCCGTTCCCGAAGGGCGGGGTGTTAAGTCGGGACTGGTCGTCGGTGGTCATGCATCGAAGGTGCCGCGGTTGGCTGTGCGTTACCTGTGGGGACCGCCTGAATCCTCTGAGCGCTCGGGGTCGAGATAGTCGAGCTGGGCCCGCACCGACTGCTCGGCCGCCGGCCACACGCGAGGATCGACGTCGGCGTAGACGTTCGCCACCACCTCCGCCGGCGTACGCGCTCCGGCGGCCAGCGCCGCCCGCACCTGGTCGAGCCGCTGCATCCGGTGCTCGTGGTAGTAGGTGAGCCAGCCGGCCGGATCGGAGACCACCGGCCCGTGGCCGGGCAGGATCTCGGCCACCCCCCGCTCGGTGACCAGGGCCCGCAGCCGGCGCAGTGAGGCGAGATAAGCACTGAGATCACCGTCTGGATAGGTGATCACCGTCGTTCCCCGTCCCAGCACCATGTCGCCGCTGAGCAAACGGGTGAGCCCGTCCTCCCCGGTCAACAGGAAGGACACCGAGTCGCTGGTGTGGCCGGGTGTGGGGACCACCGTCAGCGTGGCTCCGGGCACCTCCATCTGGTCGCCATAGTCCAGTCCGTCGGGACCGAGCCGCAGCGCCGGGTCCGCGGCGCGTACGCCACACCCCACCCGCCGAGCCAGCTCCGCCGCGCCCTCGGCGTGGTCGAGGTGCCGGTGGGTGAGCAGCACGACCCGGATGCCGCCCGGGGCCGCCGCCATGATCGCGTCCAGGTGCGCGGGGGTCGGTGGTCCCGGGTCGATCACCGCCACCGGACCGCTTGCGGGCGAACCGACCAGCCAGGTGTTGGTGCCGTCCAGGGTCATCGGTCCAGGGTTCGGCGCGCGAACCAGCTGCAGGGACGGCCCGGTCATCGCTCGTCCGGACGCTGCACCCGGGGGTACTGGAACCGCCAGCCGTTCCCATCCGGGATCAGCCGGGGCAGCACCCGCTCGATCACCCGGTCGACGGCCGCCCGGCGAACCTCCGTCACCGATCCGAGGTCGGCTAGCTCCAGCAGGATCGACAGGGTCGGCGGCATCAGGCTGATCCGGCCCGCCTGCTCGTCGGCCAGCGCGCCCGCCGGCGTTGACCAGTCAGCGCGGTCGGTCTCGCCCGAACGATTGTCGGCCTGCTGACCCGCCGGCAGCTCCGCCACATAGAAGAAGGTGTCGTAGCGGCGCGGCTCCAGCTCCGGTGTCACCCAGTGCGCCCAGGGCAACAGCGCATCGGGGGCGAGCCGTACGCCGGTCTCCTCCTCGGTCTCCCGCACCGCGCAGCGCCGCAGCAGGTCGGGACCGGCCCGGTCGGCCGGGTCCACACGACCGCCCGGGAACACCACCATCGACGCCGCGAACGCCATCCGGGCGTGCCGGTGTAGCAGGAAGGTCTCCATCCCGGCAGCGGCCTCGCGGAGCAGCACCACGCTCGCCGCCAGACCGGGCGCAACCGGGACCGACCCCTCGCGCCACGCCGCGGCCCGCTCGACGAGCTGGTCGGGCACCTGCGGCGCCAGCCGGGCCAGCACGTCGAGCGAGTGCGACGGCATGCGTCGACTCAGCGAGGGTGAATCGTCGGCTGCGCGCCGACTGCCACGACCAGTTCGACCTCGACCGGAGCGTCGAGCGGCAGGCTGGCCACCCCGACGGCGCTGCGGGCGTGCTCGCCGGCGCGGCCGAAGATCTCACCGAGCACGTTGCTGGCGCCGTTCGCCACCTGAGGATGGCCGGTGAAGCCCGGCGCAGCCGCGACGAACACCACCATCTTCACGATCCGGGCGATCATGTCGACGCCACCGACCGCATCGGCCACCGCCGCCAGCGCGTTGAGCGCGGCCACCCGGGCGCAGGCGTAGCCCTCCTCGGGGTCCACGTCCGCGCCGACCAGCCCGGTCGCCCGCAGCTTGCCGTCCACCAGCGGAACCTGACCGGAGGTGAAGACAAGATCGGCGAACCGGACCGCGGGCACGTACGCGGCCACCGGCGTCGGGACCGGCGGAAGCGTCAGGCCCATCCGCTCCAGCTGCTCCGAAGCGAGGGTCACGACGCGATCGGCCGCTTCAGATAAGCCACCAGGTTCTCCGGGTTGAGCCCCGGCACGACCTGCACCAGCTCCCAACCGTCCTGACCCCAGTTGTCCAGGATCTGCTTGGTCGCGTGCACCAGCAACGGCACCGTCACGTACTCCCACTTCGTCATGGGGTGAGAGTATCCAGACCATGAGCCCGGAGCCTGTCGAAGGGGCGCTTCGACAGGCTCAGCGAGCATCCCTAGACGCACAGGCAGAACGGGTGCCCCGATGGGTCCACCAGAACGGTGAAGCCGGGATGTTTGTCCGCCTCCTCGACCAGCCGCGCCCCGATCGACGTCGCGTACGCCACCGCAGCATCCATGTCGTCGACCGCGAAGTCAAAGTGGTACTGCTGCGGCACGTCGTTGTCCGGCCAGGTCGGCGGCCGATGGTTGGGCGCCAGCTGCAACGCGATCCGGGCATCGGAGTCGCCGCGCAGGGTGATCCAGTCGTCATCGGCCCGCTCGACCTGCCAGCCCAGCAGCGCGGTGTAGAAGTCGGCGAGCCGGGGCGGGTCGTCGGTGTCGAGCACGACCATGTCGAAGCCGATCCGTGGCCGGCTCGTAGTGGTTTCAGTCATGGCTCAGGCTTACCGGAGGCCTCCGACAACCGGCACGCCGCAACCCCACCACTACTATCGGGCGCATGACCATCGGCATCCTGGGTGGTACGGGGCCCCAGGGTCGAGGTCTCACCCGCCGGCTCGCCGCCGCCGGCCACCCGGTCATCGTGGGCAGCCGGTCCGCCGAGCGGGCCCAGGAAGTGGCGGCGGAGTACGCCGAGGTCGGGCCGGTCCGGGGCGCGGACAACGCCGAGGCCGCTCGCGCGGACCTGGTGATCATCACGGTTCCGTACGAGGGGCATGCCGACCTGCTCCGCTCGCTGGCCGGGGAGCTGGCCGGCAAGATCGTCGTGGACTGCGTCAACCCGCTCGGCTTCGACAAGCAGGGACCGTTCCCCCTGAAGGTGGACGCCGGGTCGGCCGCTCAGGAGGCCCAGCAGATCCTGCCGGACTCGACCGTGATCGGCGCCTTCCACCATGTGTCGGCGGTGCTGCTCGACGACCCGGAGGTCGACCACATCGAGGGCGACGTGATGGTGCTCGGCGAGGACCGGGAGGCCGTGCAGCAGGTCTGCGACCTGGCCACCGCCATCCCCGGCGCCCGCGGGGTCTACGCCGGGCGGCTGCGCAACGCCGGTCAGGTGGAGGCGCTCACCGCCAACCTGATCGCGATCAACCGGCGCTACAAGGCCCACTCCAGCATCGCGATCACGGACTTGCCGTGAGTGGTCCGACCGGCCCTTCGACAGGCTCGGGGCGCAGCTCGTGAGTACCCAGACCGCGATCCGTCCGGCCCCGGGCACCGGCCGCACTCCGCCGCGGCACACGCTGCACATCGTCAGTGGCAAGGGCGGCGTAGGCAAGACCACGATCGCCGGTGCGCTGGCCAGCGCGCTGGCCACGCGCGACCGCCGCGTCCTGCTGTGCGAGGTCGAGGGCCGCCAGGGCGTCGCCGAGCTCTTCGGCGTGCCCGCCCTCTCCGGTGCGGAGGAGCGCCGGGTGAGCCGGACGCCGTTCGGCGGCAGCGTCTTCGGCCTGGCCATCGACGCCGAGGACGCACTGCTGGAGTACCTCGAGACCTTCTACCACCTGGGCCTGGCGGGCAAGGCGCTGGACCGGTTCGGCGCGGTGGACTTCGCCACCTCGATCGCCCCCGGGCTTAGCGACGTGCTGCTCACCGGGAAGGTGTACGAGGCGGTCCGGCGGGGCGAGAAGCGGGCGGCCAACGCGTACGACGCCGTGGTCCTGGACGCCCCGCCGACCGGCCGGATCGCCCAGTTCCTCAACGTGCACGAGGCCGTCTCCGGCCTGGCCAAGGTGGGACCGATCCGCAACCAGGCCGACTCGATCATGCGCGTGCTCCGCTCCGCGACCACCGTGGTGCACCTGGTCACCCTGCTCGAGGACATGCCGGTGACCGAGACCGAGGAGGCGGTCGAGGCCCTCCGGCCGACCCACATCCGGGTCGGCACGGTGATCGAGAACATGGTCAGCTCCTCGCCCCTCGCGCCGGACCAGCTCGCCGCGGCGGCCCGGGGTGCGGTGACCCTCAACGTGCCCGGCCTCACGCCGAAGCAGAACACCGCCCTGGCCGAGGAGTTCGCCCTGGAGGCGGCGCGCACCCGACAGCAGCAGCTGCGGCACGACCGGCTCACCGCGCTCGGGCTGCCGATCGCGACGGTGGAGGCGGACCCGGCCGGTATCGACGAAGGGGCGGTGTTCGCGATAGCCGAGCAGCTGCGGGACCAGCTTGATCTGGAGGGCGCGGCATGACCGCGCCCTTCCTGGATCTCGACAAGATCATCGACGACCGCGAGACCAGGATCATCATCTGCTGCGGCGCCGGCGGGGTGGGCAAGACCACCACCTCGGCGGCGATCGCGGTGCGCGCGGCCGAGGCCGGCCGGAAGGTCGTCGTGCTGACCATCGACCCGGCCCGCCGGCTGGCGCAGTCGCTCGGACTCGGCGAGCTCGACAACACCCCGCGGCCGGTGGCCACGGGCGACACCGCCGCCGGCGGGCGGCTCGACGCCATGATGCTGGACATGAAGCGGACCTTCGACGACGTGGTGATCGCCCACTCCACGCCGGAGAAGGCCGCGGCCATCCTGGCCAACCCGTTCTACGAGGCGCTGTCGTCGTCCTTCTCCGGGACTCAGGAGTACATGGCGATGGAGAAGCTCGGCCAGCTGCACGCCATGGCCGAGGCGGACGGCCGTTGGGACCTGATCGTGGTCGACACCCCACCGGCCCGCTCGGCGCTGGACTTCCTGGACGCCCCGGAGCACCTCAGCACGCTGCTCGACGGCCGGTTCCTGCGGCTGCTGCTCGCCCCGGCCCGCGGGCCGCTGCGGCTGATGAGCGTCGGCTTCACCATCGTCTCGGCGGTGATGACCAAGGTCCTCGGCGCCGGGATCATCCGGGACGTACAAACCTTCGTGACCGCGTTCGAGGCCCTGTTCGGCGGGTTCCGGCAGCGCGCGACGAACACGTTCGCCCTGCTGTCGTCCCGGCAGACCACGTTCCTGGTGGTCGCCACACCACAACGCGACACCCTGCGCGAGGCGGCCTACTTCGTAGACCGGCTCACCGAGGAGCAGATGCCGCTGTCGGGCATGGTGCTCAACCGGGTCCACAGCACGAACCTCGACATCTCGGCCGAGCGCGCACTGTCCCTCGCCGAGGACCTCGACCGGGAAGCGAACGTGATCGAGACCGAGGCGTTACGCCGCCACGCCAGCCTGATGCGGCTGATCGCGGCCGAGGCCCGGCAGATGGGTCGGTTCGGCGCGTCGCGTCCAGGGGTGCCCCAGACGCAGGTTCAGGCGTTACCGACCGATGTGACCGACCTGACCATGCTGCGTCGGGTCGGAGTCCTCTTGGCCGACAAGGACTGATCGCCGCCGCCCTTCGGCATCAGGACGGCACTCCAGGAGGTGACGTCCGGGCGCTGCCGCAGCAACAGCCGCCGCTCCCGTTCCGTCATCCCGCCCCAGATCCCCCACTCGATCCGGTTGTCGAGAGCCTCGGACAAGCACTCGAAGCGCACCGGGCAGCCGGAGCAGAGCAGGCGAGCCCGCTTCTGATCCGAAGCTTCCGGAAACAGGGCGTCCTCCATGCCCCGGCACTTTGCGCGCATGGTCCAGTCATCACGTTGCACTGCGGTCACGCTAGCTACTCCCCTTGAAACGAACAGATCGCCGTACCGGGCATTCCCCGGCCCGTGTGGTACGGCACCCTGGGAATGCTACGAAGTGAGGTTCGGAGCTGGCTAGAGTTCGGAGTGCGATATTTTCCGTTTCGTGACCAAACGGGGAATGAATCGCCTCTGAGGCCCTCCGTCGTAGTAATTCTGGTATAAAAGCGCGATTCGGCGGCGTCAGCGGCCTCCCGTACTCTGGGGGCCATGCCCTTCACGCCCAAGCGCCTGGGAAGCGTCGCGTACTCGCTGGTGATGTTCGTCCTCGTCAGCGTCCTCGCGGGAGTCCTGGTCGCCGGCCTGTTCATCCCGTTCGCCGGCATGGCTGGGGTGACGGGCCGGGCGGCGGCGTCAGAGCTGGACAACCTGCCGGCGGAGCTGCGGACGCCGACCCCGGCGACCCGGTCGAAGGTGCTGATGGCCAACGGTGACCTGCTGGCCCGCTTCTTCGACGAGAACCGGCTGCCGGTCGCGCTGGACAAGATCGCCCCGGTGATGCGCCAGGCCCAGATCGCGATCGAGGACCACCGCTTCTACGAGCACGGCGCCCTGGACTTCAAGGGCACGCTGCGGGCGCTGGTCCGCAACACCACCAGCGACGACGTGCAGGGCGGGTCGTCGATCACCCAGCAGTACGTGAAGATGGTGCAGATCCAGGCCTGCACGGCCAAGGGCGACGCCGAGTGCGTCCGCCAGGCCCAGGAAACCACCCTCGAGCGCAAGATCCGCGAGCTGCGCTACGCGATCGCGCTGGAGAAGAAGTTCACCAAGGACGAGATCCTCACCCGCTACCTGAACATCGCCTACTACGGCAAGGGCGCGTACGGCGTGGAGGCGGCCGCGCAGTACTACTACGGCATCAAGGCGGCGGAGCTCAACCTGTCCCAGGCCGCCATGCTCGCCGGTCTGGTGCAGAACCCGGACACCGTCAACCCGGTCCGCAGCCCGAGCGCGGCGCTCGACCGGCGTGATGTCGTGCTCAACCGGATGACCGAGCTGAAGCTGATCACTCCGGCCGAGGCGCAGAAGGCCAAGAAGGCCGGGTTCAACCCGAAGAAGGTCAAGCCGACCCGCAACGGCTGTCCGGGTACGCGGTACCCGTTCCTGTGCGACTACGTCTACAAGTCGCTGCTGAACACCCCGAGCCTGGGCAAGACGGTCGAGGACCGGGAGAACATGGTCCGGCGGGGTGGTCTGACGATCCGGACCGAGATCGACCCGAAGTCGATGGACCTGGCCCAGAAGA
Source organism: Propionibacteriaceae bacterium (assembly GCA_035296105.1). Classification (GTDB taxonomy): domain Bacteria; phylum Actinomycetota; class Actinomycetes; order Propionibacteriales; family Propionibacteriaceae; genus Microlunatus. The sequence continues at coordinate 7,324 of DATHBQ010000172.1, forward strand.
ACGTCAACAAGGTTGTGGGACCGAAGGATCCGGTCATCTCGACGATGAACATGATCCAGCCCGGGACCGGACTGATCGTGGCCATGACCCAGAGCCGGCCGGTGATGGGGGGGAACAAGAAGAAGGGCGAGACCTGGTGGAACCTGTCGGTCGAGCCTGAGATGGGTGGCATCCAGGGCTACCAGGCCGGATCGACCTTCAAGATCTTCACCCTGGCGGCGGCCCTCGAGAAGGGCATCCCGATCAACAAGAAGTTCAACGCCCGGTCGCCGATGGAGTTCGGCGGTAGGTCCTTCCAGTCCTGCAAGGGGCGGGAGAAGGTCTACGGCCGCTACACCGTGCGCAACTCCGTCGCCGGGTACTCCGGTGTCATGGACATGACCCGGGCCTCGGAGGGATCGGTCAACACCTACTTCCTCCAGCTCGAGCTGGCAGCCGGGATGTGCCGGGTGACCAAGATGGCCCAGAAGATGGGCGTCAAGGTCGGACACCCCATCGGGCAGCCGCCTGTGGACATCGTGGAGAAGTACCAGCACTTCCCCTCGTTCACCCTCGGCACCGTCGAGGTGAGCCCGTTGTCGATGGCCGAGGCGTACGCCACGGTCGCGGCCCGGGGCATCCACTGCAACCCGATCATCATCTCGAAGATCACCAGCCGGACGGGCAAGAAGCTCGAGCCGCTGGACGCCGACTGCAAGCGGGTGATGGACCAGGACGTCGCCGACGGCGTGAACAAGATCTTCAAGTCCGTGGTCGACAAGGGCACCGGCAAGCGAGCCAAGGTGTTCGGCCAGGGTGACATCGCCGGCAAGACCGGCACCATCAACAGCAACGAGGCGGTCTGGTTCGCCGGCTACACGCCGGAGATCGCCGGCGTCGCGATGATCTCCATCGACAACACCAGGGTGCCGTTCAAGAAGGGCAAGCAGCCACGGCGCGGCAGCGGCGTCAAGGGGTACACGGTGCCATCGACCGATGTCTACCTGCAGGGCTCCGGCAGTGGCGACGCCGGTATGAAGATCTGGAAGCCGGTGATGGAGCAGTACCTCAAGAAGGTGCCCAACACCTCCTTCAAGGCCCCGCCGCGCAAGATCGAGATCGGCGAGCAGGTCACCGTGCCGAACCTCAGCGGGCTGGGCGTGTCCGCGGCGATCCGCAAGCTCGAGGACGAGGGCTTCAACGTCGAGACGTCGTACGTGTACAACGACACGGAGCCGTTCGGGGCGTTCATCGGCTGGTCGCCCAGCTCGGGCCAGACGGTCGCGAAGTTCGGGACGGTCTACCTGCTGCGCTCGCGCGGCAAGGACCCCGCCGTGGTGGCCGAGGAGCGGAGGCGGGCCGAGGAGGAGCAGAGGCAGGCCGAGCAGCAGCGGGAGCAACGCGAGGAAGAGAAGAAGCGGAAGCGCGATAAGCCGCCGCGGATCGTGCTGCCCCCGGGCTTCCCGACTCCTGGTCCCCGCTAGCGAACGGCGCTCAGCGCTCGTAGCCGACACCGGTCACAGACTGCAGGTTCTGGCCAACAGAACCGGCAGTCTGTGGCCGGCTTCAGTTGGCGGAGCTGAGCTGGCGACGGACCTCCGCCGCCACCGCGGCGCCGTCCGCCTTACCCTTGGTCTGCGGCGTGACCACACCCATCACCTTGCCGATCCCCCTGGGCCCCAGCTCGGCGGCGCCTGTGTGGGCGATGGCGTCGGCGACGAGGGCCGCGATCTCCTCGGCTGAGAGCGGCTTCGGCAGGTAGTCGGCCAGGACGGCCGACTCGGCCTGCTCCCGCTCGGCCAGCTCGGTCCGGCCGGCAGCAGCGTAGGCCTCCTCGGCCTCGCGCCGCTTCTTCGCCTCGCGGATGACCACATCGAGCACCTGCTGGTCGGAGAGCTCCTTGGCGGCGCTGCCGGCGACCTCGGCCTCGCTGATCGCCGAGAGCACCATGCGGATGGTGCCGGCGCGGACCTTGTCCCGGTCCTTGATCGAGGTGGTCAGGTCGGCGCGTAGCCGCTCCTTGAGCGACGGGGTCGGGACGGACATGCGAACAAGTCTGGCAGGGGCGTGCGCTTGTAGCCTTCTGCTCATGTCTGCTCAGCCCGGATGGGCGTCCTCGGTGACCCGCGTCCTGCTCGCGACCGGAGCCCTCGGTGGCGCTGCCCTGGTGTACGCGGGGGCGTACGAGCGGAACGCCTACCGGCTGCGTCGGGTCGAGGTGCCGGTGCTGCCGGCCGGGGCGGGACCCATCCGGGTGCTGCACATCTCCGACCTGCACCTGACCCCGTACGCGCAGAGGCGGCAGCGCTGGGTGTCCCGGCTGGCGGCGCTGGAGCCGGATCTGGTGGTCAACACCGGGGACAACCTGTCGCACGAGGATGCGGTGGGATTCGTGCTCCGCAGCCTCGGACGGCTGCTTGATGTGCCCGGCGTGTTCGTCTGGGGGTCCAACGACTACTACGCGCCCACGCTGAAGAACCCGCTGCGGTACCTGACCGAGCGCAACAAGGAGCCCGCGCCGGGCAAGGACGAGCTGCCCTGGGCCGACCTGGGCCGGGCCTTCTCGAAACGCGGCTGGATAGACCTGACCCACGAGCGCGCGACCCTCGAGGTGGGCGGGGTGCGATTCGGCTTCCGCGGCACCGACGACGCCCACCTCGGGCTTGATGACTACTCCGCCGTCGCCGGTCCGATCGACCGCTCCGCGGTAGACGTGGCGTTAGGGGTGACCCATGCGCCCTACCGCCGGGTGCTCGACGCGATGACTGCCGACGGCCACGACCTGATCCTGGCCGGCCACACGCACGGCGGCCAGATCTGTATACCGGGGATCGGGGCCCTGGTGACCAACTGCGATCTCGACACGAGCCGGGTGAAGGGACTTTCGACGTACACCGCGGCCGGTCACACCGCCTGGCTGCATGTCTCAGCAGGACTCGGGACCTCACCGTTCGCGCCGATCCGCTTCGCCTGCCCGCCGGAGGCGACCTTGCTCACCCTGACCGCGAAAGCGTGAGCGATCCGGCCGTGTAGTCGCGGCCGATCACCCTCGCAACCGACTGCAAACTGGTCTGAGGACCCGTCCCGGATGGGCTAGACTCTCCGAGGCTCAGCAGCCACGGGGTGTGGCGCAGCTTGGTAGCGCGCTTCGTTCGGGACGAAGAGGTCGCAGGTTCAAATCCTGTCACCCCGACCACAAAAAGCCTGGTCAGCGCAATATGGCTCGACCAGGAATCCGGCCCAAGCGCCGAGTACAGCAGCGAAGTACAGCAGTGCGCCGCTCACCGGAGCGACTCCCCCAACCGGCGCAACGCCTCCTGTGTCGCCTTCGAGCTGGCCTTGGCGTAAATCTCTATCGTCACGGCCTGGTCGGCATGGCGCAGGATCCGCATGATGACCCGCGGATGCACGTCAAGATCAACGAGGAGCGTCGCACACGTTCGTCGGGCGTCATGCACCGTCAGCCGCCGCACGCCTGCGGCATCACAACGAGCCGTGAACCGCCGGTTCAGCGTCCGTGGGTCCACTGCCGTTCCGTAACGGCCGGTGAAAACCAGATCAGGGCCGGCCGCTGCTGCCTGCCAGGCTTCCCCACGTCAGCACGACTCTTGTCCTGCTCATCACGGCGGATCACCAGCGCCGTCGCCACAATCTCCGGCATAGGCAGAGTGGCGTCTGAGGCATCTGTCTTGGTCTCCCGATAGAGCAGCTCCCGCCGGACCCGCTGCACCTGATGATCGATGATCAGTTCACGTCCTTCGAGGTCGACCGCTTCCCAGCGCAGCCCCAGCACCTCGCCCTTACGCAGACCAAGAACCAAGATCAGCACGTAGGCCGCGTACATGGTGTCGCGGTCCGCCCGCGCCGATTCCAAGAAGCGCCGCGCCTCCTCGCTCGACCACGGCACGACCTTGCGCTTCCGCTGCTTCGGCGCGGTGACCAGCTCGGCAACGTTGCGCGCTACGAACTCCTCGCGCATGGCGTTCGAGAGGGCGGACCTGAGTACGGCACGAACATCCTTGATCGTGCGGACCGACGGCACCGCCTGGCAGCACTTCCCCACGGCGCATACACCGGTGGACCTTCTTCGCCGCCGCCTCAAGGACCTGCACAGCCAGCGACTTCCAACGCTCACGGCCGATGACCTTCACCCCATCCGCAGAGACCACCGCCAGCCGTAGCCGGGCGGCCTCTAGCCCCGAGACGGCCATGGCTAAGCCGCCTTTCCCGCATC
>DATHBQ010000173.1:0-2225 GCA_035296105.1 Propionibacteriaceae bacterium
GGGGGAGTGGTGGGCCTGGTGGTGTTGATCGCGATCTTGTTGGTGATCCTGCTCTAGCGTTACCGCTCAGTGTCGTACCCGCCTTCCCCGCCGGCGGGGTGGAACCCCTGGCCGGTGGCGCCCCCGCCGCCACGCCGTCGCTCGCCGCTGCTGGCGGTGCTTTTTGTGCTGATCGGCGCGGCCATCGTCGTGACCGCCTTCGGGGTGACGCTGATCCTGCAGCGCGACCAGCCGACCTCGGCCACGCCACCCGGCACATCGGCGATCGTCGCGCCGCCGACGGCGACCGAATCCTCGGCCGCCCCTCGTCCGCGGCCGACGGCGAGACCGACGCAGACGGCAGCGTCGCCCAGCGCCTCGCCGCCGCGAACGCCCACGGCGCGCCCGACGCGTACGGCCACGGCGACCGGCCCGCAGGCCCCGACCCGGCTGCCGAGCCCCCGGCCCAGCGCCGGCCGGACGGAGCGGACGCCGCCCACCGACCCACGGCAGATCCTGGACAGCAACCCGCTCTACGACCAGCGGATGACCACGTCGACCTGCGGTCAGCCGCCACGGCCGCTGCCCACCGGCCGACGGAGTGACGAGCGCTACCTGAACCGGATGATGCGGTGTTTGTCAGGGGTGTACCGGGCGCCGCTCGAGGCGGCCGGATACCGGCTGACCACACCACCGGTGCTGGTCTACACCGGCACCGTGCAGACCCCGTGCGGCGCAGGCCTCCAGGGGTACCCGATCTTCTACTGCCCGGCCAACCAGACGATCTACTCCTCGGCCGGCTCCATCGCCGACTACGGCGAGACCGTGCGGCTGGCCGGCTACTGGATCGCGTTCCACGAGTACGCCCACCACGTTCAGCGCCGGATCGACGTGCTCGCCGCCGCGTACACCCGGGACGAGGACCAGCTGCAGATCAGCCGCCGGATCGAGCTGCAGGCGGACTGCCTCATGGCCATGACCGGGATCGCGATCCGGAACACCGGGTTGACCGACAACGACCGGGCCGAGATGCGGGCGTGGCGCAACGCCGTGCCGGACGATATCCACGGGAGGTCGGCGTCGCAGCTGTACTGGATCAACCGGGGCTTCGGCACCGACGACTTCGGCCGCTGCAGCACCTGGTCGGCCACCAAACATGTCCGCTGACCGCGTCGAGCCTAGGGCAGCCGGAACACGGGGTCCATCCTCGGAGACGGGCAGGTGAAGCGGCGGTTCGGGCACGTCATCGACTACAACCTGGTCGGCACCAACGCGATGCGGCAGTACAAGGCCGACATGGGCGGTGTGCTGGTCAACCTTGGGATCGGCCAGGACGTGAACAGCTACGCCCGCGAGATCGGCCGGGTCGAGCACCGGCTGCTCTGGGCGCACAAGCAGGGGCTGGAGTTCCCGCCCTACATCCTCAAGGCGCTGCGGAAGAGCGTCGACCTCTACCGGGAGCGAATCGAGCGCGGGCTCAAGCTCGCCTGAGCGCCGGTCGGGTGTAGCGGGCCCGGGTGCCGGCGTCGACGAACCCGAGCCGGCGGTACAGGCCGGCGGCCCGGTTGTTGACGTTGACCGTGAGCCCCACCGGCTCGATGCCCTCGCCGGCCAGCGCGTGCAGGGTGCGGGCGATGAGGTAGGTCCCCAGGCGCCGCCCTCGCCAGGCCGGCACCACGCCGACCTGGTCCACCCAACGGCCGAGGACGTTCACGAAACCGGCTGGCGTGCCGTCCTCGGCCAGCGCGACCACGGAGAGGTCCCGGCGCCAGTCCTCGTCCTCGGCCAGCTCGCCCAGCCACTCCCGCGCCGTGGGCTGGACGAAGCCGGGCCGCTCGGCGAAGGAGTGGACGTACGCGGCGAACAGGTCGGCCGGGTCGGCGGCGGCCACCGGCACCACGGTGATGCCCTCCGGTCGGGTGGCGACCGGCAGGCCGACCAGGTCGTGCCGCAGCACCGACTCGGCGAAGGTGCAGACGAGCCCGTACCGGGCGTAGAGCCGCTCGGCGTCGGGGCTGCAGGTCTCGGTGGCCACAGTGAGCGCCGCATCGCCGGCTGCGTCCTCCGCCCAGGCCATCAGGTGGGTGCCCAACCCTTGGCGGCGCGCCTGTGGGGCGACCAGGCCGGTGGTGACCGCCTGGCCGTCGCGGTGGGTCAGGCCGGCCGCCGCCAGCAGCTGTCCCTCCTCACGGATGGCCAGGGTCTGCTCCCGGAACAGCCGGGCTCGCAGCAGCGGGGGTTGGGCG
>DATHBQ010000174.1:0-11589 GCA_035296105.1 Propionibacteriaceae bacterium
GCACCTGGCTGCCCTGGCGCACCGAGGACACCGCTCAGGACGCGCCGTATCTGGAGCAGGACGGCACACCGCTGCTGCTGGTGGAACGGGCGACGGCCGACGCGCTGCTGACCGCCGGGGTGGTGTCGATCGAGTTCGCCGCCCTGCCGGAGCTCGGGGTGCTCCGGCTGCACGGCAGCGTCTGGCCGGCGGTCGGCGGCGAGCAGCTCGCCGCGCTCCGGCAGCTCCGCGCCGACCACGCCGCCTGCACCGACTGCTGCGGACCGCTGCGGACCTCGCTGGTCGGCGTACGCGTCGACGCGGTCACCCTGGTCGGCGGCAGATCGGCGACGCCGATCGACCTGGACGTGTACGTCGAGGCGCAGCCCGACCCGGTGATCGTCCGCAGCCTCCGGATGCGGATGCACCTGAACGCCGACCACGCCGACGACCTGCTGGTCCTCGCCTCCCGCCTGTTCGGTCGACCGCGCGATGAGATCGCCGGCGTCACCGTGGAATGGATCGACAACCTCGGCCTGGACGTGGCGGTCATCGACCAGGTCGGCGCCTCGTCGGTGCGGCTGCCGTTCCGGGTGCCGGTAACCAGCATGGACGATCTCGGGGGTCGCCTGCACCACCTGCTGCACGAGGCGGCCTGACCCGAGCCGGCGGGGGCCGCTACCGTCTGCACATGGCGAAGGAGAAGAAGCCCAAGAAGATCAGCAACGCGCTCTACGAGTCCGAGCTGTTGCGCCTTCAGACCGAGCTGGTGACCCTGCAGGAGTGGGTCCGGTCCACCGGGGCCCGCATCGTGGTGATCTTCGAGGGTCGCGACGCGGCCGGCAAGGGCGGCACCATCAAGCGGATCACCGAGTACCTCAGCCCACGCGTCGCCCGCGTCGCCGCGCTGCCCAGCCCGACCGAGCGGGAACGCGGCCAGTGGTACTACCAGCGCTACATCGCCCACCTGCCGGCCCCCGGCGAGATCGTCATCTTCGACCGCTCCTGGTACAACCGCGCCGGAGTCGAGCGGGTGATGGGCTTCTGCACGCCGGAGGAGTACGACCGGTTCATGACCCAGACGCCGATCTTCGAGCAGATGCTGATCGACGACGGGATCCTGCTGCGCAAGTACTGGTTCTCGGTGTCCGACGCCGAGCAGCTCAAGCGGTTCCGGGCCCGGCTCGACGACCCGGTGAGCCAGTGGAAGCTGAGCCCGATGGACCTGGAGTCGATCAACCGCTGGGAAGACTATTCGCGGGCCAAGGACCAGATGATGGTGCACACCGACACCCCGACCAGTCCCTGGTACGTCGTGGAGTCCGACATCAAGAAGCACGCGCGGCTGAACATGATGGCGCACCTGCTGTCCACCATCCCGTACGGGCAGGTGCCCGGCCCGCAGGTCCAGCTGCCGGAGCGGTTGACCCCGTCCACGGGCTACCAGCGCCCGCCCCGCGAGCTGTCGACGTACGTGCCCGACTACACGGCCGAGCTGATGGCGAAGGAGGCGAAGGCGTCATGACCGCCCGCTTCGCCCAGTGGACCCTCGACGTCCACGACGTCGAACGAATGCTCGCGTTCTGGTCGGCCGCGCTGGACTACGAGATCGACGGCGACCACCTGCGGCCGCCGCCGGACGCGGAGCCGGGCGCCCCGACGATGTGGCTGCAGCGCACAGTGGCGAGCAAGAGCGGCAAGCTGCGCGGACACGTCGACCTCTACGTGGACGGCGACGGCACCGTGGCCAAGGAGGTGACCCGGCTGATCGCCCTCGGTGCCCGCCGGGTGGACGTCGGCCAGACCGGCGACGAGGGCTTCGAGGTGCTGGCCGACCCCGAGGGCAACGAGTTCTGCGTCCTGCACCGCCGCTGGCGCCGCTGACCGTCCACCTCACTCCTTCACACCGAGCTGTCAGCGTGGGAAGGGGTGTCGCGATCCGGCTTCGCATATGGTCCTCCCGTCGGTCCGACCGGCACGTCGTTGGCGGCGGGGGGTGAGGAGCCAGATCCTGCAGTGGCCTACCCGCTCGGCATAACGCTGGCTGCGGCCCTGGCGGCCTGGTGGCTGAGTCACCGCCGCTACCGGATCGACGAGGACACCGTGCACCGGACCCTGCCGGCCTGGCTGCTGCCGGTGCTGGCCGCGGCCGGCGCCATCGTGGCCGTCCCGTTCTACCTGGGCCGCCCGCCGGTGGTGGTCCTCGCCTACGCGGCCGCGCTGGTCTGGGGCCTGGTGCTGGCCTTCATCGACCTCGACGTCCGCCGGCTGCCCGACTGGCTGACGCTTCCGGCCTATCCGATCGCCGCCCTGCTGCTCGCTCTCTGCTCCGCCGCGACCGCCGACTGGTCGGCGCTGTACCGAGCCGCCGCCTGTGCCGGCCTGGCCGTCGTCGCGTTCTTCCTGGCCGCGCTGCTCTCGCCCCGAGCCGAGGGCCTGGGTCTCGGCGACGTCAAGCTGGCCGGAACTCTGGGTGCGCTGCTCGGCTGGTGGGGATGGCATACCGCGCTCTACGGGCTGCTGACCGGGTTCGCCCTGGGCGGTCTGGCGGCCGCCGTCCTGCTGGCCAGCCGCCGGGCCGACCGCCGGTCCCACCTGTCCTTCGGCCCCGCGCTCATCGCCGGGGCGTACCTCTGGGCGGTGCTGCCGCCGCTCTGAGGGGCCACCGCCGGCGCTCCCCGGCAACTGGGGCACTAGTCGCTCACGCAGCCGGTGTGTGGCGTGGGTGACGACCGCGCACTTGTCGGGCCGGGACTCGGCGTCACACCACCCGGAGACGCTCCTGCAGCACGGTGGTCAGGTGCTGCTGGGCGCGTAGGGCGCCAGCGCCCAGCTGGACGATCGGGATCCGGCCGCCCGCGGCCAGCGCGAGGTCCTGCGGCAGCTCGACCACACTGCGCACCCCGATCCGCTGGCCGAGGGCCCGCAGCTCGGTGGTGATCCGGTGCCGGCCGAACACCCCGGCGACGACCACCAGGATCCGCTGCGAGCGGGGCTGGCCGTAGTGCGGCGACAGCAGCCGGTCGAGCGCCGCACAGCCGGCCGGTGTGGCGGGCGCGACGAGGACCAGCAGCGTGTGCCGTTCCGCCAGCCGGGCCACGGCCACGTCGGCGTGCGGCCCCAGGTCGTGCAGGGCCAGGCGGCGGTTGACCTGGCGTACGTCGTCGCCGCTGGGCAACCGGAGCCCCAGCTCGCCGGCCGAGTGGTCCAGCAGCAGCGGCGCCCCGGCCCGATCCTCGCCCAGTGCCGCGAACAGCAACGCGGTCACCGTCGTGACGCCGACCCCGCCGGCCGTCCCGGCGACCAGGACGTAGGTCGTCGCGTCGGTCGTGCCGAGCGCCGCTCCGGGCGCGGCCTCCGACGTCATGTCCCGTCCTCGACCTTGACCTGTCCGCCCAGCCGGCGGGCCACCCCGACCATGACCGCCACGCCGGGGTCGCCGGTCGCGCCCCATGGGACGAAAGCCTCGGTCCACCACACGTCCCCGGTCTCGGGCAGGTCCAGGCCGCGGGTGACCCGCCGCGCGTCGGCCCCGTCGGCCAACGGCCGCGAGCTCCCGCAGGTCAGCACGGCCCGGTCGTCGGCCCCCACCAGCTGCAGCGCGGAGCCACCGTACAGGCCGCGTAGCGCCAGCGACTGGTCGACCTCCGCCGCCGCCCGGATCACCGCCTCGAAGGTCACCGCCTCCGGCGTGACCAGGTAGATCTCACGCGGCATCGACGCTGCTCCTCTCGAAGTTGGCGACCTGGACGATTCGCGGCCGCTCGCCCCGGCGGACGAACTTGCCGCGGCCGGGCACCATCTGCTCGGCGTACACCTGCGGCAGGATCTGCCCCTCGCTGCGCTCACCGGACAGGATCAGGGTGCTGCCGCCGGTGTCGCGCACGGTCTGCATCGCCACGTCGTACATCGCTCGGGACGCCCCGGCGACCGGCCGGCTGAGCAGCACGTGCATCCGCAGGTCCCGGGCCGAGGGCAGGTAGGGCAGCAGCGGCTTGAGCGGCTCGGTGCCGCCGGAGGCGAGGATGTCGTAGTCGTCGGCGAGAACGACGATGCGCGGTCCGGCCAGCTTGGCCGCCGGATCGGTGCTGCGCTTCTGGAGCTCGGTCGCGATGGCGCTGGACAGGTTGCGGGCCTCGACCGCGTTGGTGGCGTGACCGCCGAGGTACGGCTCCGGGACCTCGGCCACCAGATCCCCGCGGATGTCCATCACCGCGAGCACCAGCTCGTCGGGGGTCAGGCGCTCCAGCAGGCTGCGGACCAGACCGCGCAGCACCGTCGTCTTGCCCGAGTGCTGGTCGCCGTAGACGACCAGGTGCTGGTCGCGTACGCCCAGCTCGAGCACGGCCGGCTCCATGGTGTCCTGGCGCAGGCCGAAGGGCAGCAGGTCCGGCTCCTCCAGCGCGTCGGGCAGCTCGGTGGGCGCGAAGTCGGTGGGCAGCAGCCGGATCGGCGCGGCGGCGGGGCCTTCCCAGCTTGCGGCGGTGCGCGCGGCCAGCGCCTCCAGGGCATCGCCGACCGAGCCGTCGTCGACGTCGTCCAGCACCGGCAGCGCGACCTGGGCGAAGAGACTGTCCTCGGTCAGCAGGCGGCCGGGCTGGTCGGCCCGGATGGTCGCGGCCAGCTTGCGGGCGATCACCGAGTCGGTCGAGTCGTTGAGTCGCAGCTCCAGCTTGGTACCGATCAGCGGCTGCTGGGCCATCCGCAGGTCGTTCCACCGGGTCATGGACACGACCACGTGCAGACCGAAGCTGCCGCCCCGCTGCAGCAGCGCGATCAGGCTGTCCTCGAGCTCCTCGAAGTCGCTGCGCAGCTGGCCCAGGCCGTCGACCAGCAGCACCACGTCGGCCGACACCAGCTCCGGGACCCGCCCGGCGGCGTGGTAGGCGCGCAGCATCGCCAGCGAGTCGATCCCGCGGTCCCGGAACACCCGCTCCCGCACGGCGAGCATGCCCTGCAGCTCCTCCAGCAGCCGCAGCAACCGGTCCCGGTGGGCCCGCGTCGCCACCCCGCCGACGTGCGGGAAGCTCTCGATCCGCCGCAGTCCGCCGCCGGACAGGTCCATCCCGTAGATGCTGACCTCGCGCGGGGTGTGGGACAGGGCCAGCGAGGCCGCCATCGTCCGGAGGAAGGTGCTGCGGCCGGACTGCGGGGCGCCGAGCACGGCGACGTGTCCACCGCCCCGGCTGAGGTCGAGCAGCCAGGGCTCCTGCCGCTGCTTGGCCGGGTGGTCGATCAGGCCCATCGGCACCAGCACCGCACCGTCCGGCCGGGTCAGCGCGTCCTCGTCGACGAGGACCCGGGACAGCGCCAGCCGGGACGGCAGGGGCGGCAGCCACACCGGCCGCACCTGCCGGTTGGCCGCCCGGAGCCGGTCCACGCACTCGGCCACCAGCGGTCGACCGATGTCCGGGCGGGTCAGTCCCTCCTCGGCGTCGTCGGCCTCCTCGCTGCGGGCCAGACCGTTGTACGTCGGCAGCAGCAGCGGCTGGGGGCGGCCGGCCTCGGCATCGGGCGCCGGCCCCGTGTCGGCGGGCACCGGACCGGAGACGTAGCCGGAACGGAACCGGCGGTATACCGAGGTGTCGACCTTGAGGTAGCCGTAGCCCGGGATGGCGGGCAGGTGGAAGGCGTCGTTGGTGTCCAGCACCACCGAGCTCTCCGACTCGGAGAAGGTCCGCAGCCCGATCCGGTAGGACAGATAGGTGTCGAGCCCGCGCAGCTTGCCGGCCTCGATCCGCTGGCTGGACAGCAGCAGGTGGACCCCGATGGAGCGACCGATCCGGCCGATGGTGATCAACAGGTCGATGAAGTCGGGCTCGGCGGTCAGCAGCTCCCCGAACTCGTCGATCACGATGAACAGGTGCGGCAGCGGCGGCAGGTCCGGGCGCGCGCCGGAGGCGCCCTCCATCGAGCTCCGTAGCCGCAGCTCGCGGTAGTGCGAGATCGACGGGGACGACCCGGCGTCGCGCAGCAGCTCCTGGCGCCGGACCACCTCACCGTGGATGCTGGCCCGGGCCCGCTGGGTCAGCTGCGGGTCGTCGGCCAGGTTGTCGATGATGCCGGCCACGTGCGGCAGCCCGTTGAAGGGGGCGAACGCTGCCCCGCCCTTGTAGTCGACCAGCACCATGCTCAGGTCCTCGGGCGGGTGGGACAGGGCCAGCGCGGTGATCAGGGTCCGCAGCAGCTCGCTCTTGCCCGAGCCGGTGGCGCCGATGCAGATGCCGTGCGGTCCCATGCCGAGCTGCGCCGACTCCTTGAGGTCGAGCAGCACCGGAGCGCCGAAGTCGTCCAGCCCGACCGGGACCCGGAGGAAGTCCCGGGGCGAGCGCGGCTGCCAGCACCGCTCGGGACTGATCTGCCCGAGCTCGGGCAGGTCCAGCAGGTCGGTGATGCCGATCGACGGGGCCGACTCCACCTCGTCTCGTCGCGACATGCTGAGCCGCAACGGGGTGAGGGTGGCCGCGACCGCCTCGAACAACGCCACCGGGGTCTGGTCGATGCCGGCGCGCTGCTCCACCGGCTGCTGCCGGCCGGCGTCCAGCCGGTCGTCGGTGATCGTCGCGACACCGTCCTCGTCGAGGGTGATCCGGACCGTCACGTCGGACGGCTCGTGCAGCCGGTCACTGAGCAGGTGCACCGTGGTCACCCGGAGATCGGTGAGGTCCAGGTCGGCATCCGGCACCGGCAGCGCCCGCGCCAGGTGGCCGTAGTCGTCGAGGAAGACCACCAGCCGCGAGTTGTCGATCGCGGTCCGCAGCAGCCCGCTGCGCTTGGCCGTGGCCGCGAACTGGGCCCGCTCGGCCAGCTCCTGGCCCAGCACCTTGGTCAGTCCGGCGGTTGTCGGGGCGATGCGCCGGGCCGGCACCGGGCCGTCGTAGAGCCGGGGGTCGACCACGTGCGGCAGCCGGTCGAAGCCCTGCCAGTCCCCGGCCGCGGTCTCGGGGAAGGCCGCAGCCAGGCGTACGTCGTCGGGCGCGTGCAGGCAGGCCGTCTGCAGGATCAGGGACCGGGCCACCGCGAGCACCCGCTCCCGGGGCCCGATGACCGCGACCTGGCCGGCTCCGTCCAGGTTCACCGTGACCGGCATCCCGGGAACGGCGGCGTAGTGGGTCACCACGGCCTCGGCCTCGTTCGCCATGATCGGGTCGTAGGGCTGGACCGGGTTCTGCTCCTCCGGCACCTGGAGGTCGAACATCTTCCGGGTCCCGACGCCCACCCGGACGTGGAGGAAGTCGGCATGGGGCCGGCGCCGCTCCCAGAGCCGGGCCGGGTCGCGGACCAGCTCCAGCAGTGCGGCCGGATCCGGGTCGAGCAGGCCGGCCGCCGTCCGCACCTCGCGGGCACGGGTCCGCATCCGGAAGCGCAGCTTCTCCAGGAAGTCCAGGTAGTTCTCACGCTGGGTTCGCCGGGTCCGCACCGCGTTCCCGCGCTGGCTGAGGGCGATGGCCACCCCGCCGACCAGCGCTACCAGCAACAGCAGGGCGCCGATGACCAGGAAGATCGGGTTGCCCTTGCGCAGCACCACGATCATCACCACCGAGGAGAGCGCGCCGATCACCGGCAGGAAGGTCTGGATCGGGAGGCCACTGACCTGGCCGTCGGCCAGGGTCGGCGGGGCCGCGATCACCTCCTCCGCCTCCGGGATGAGCGGCCGGGTGATCCGCGTCGGCCGGTGCACCAGCTTGAGAGTCATGGCCGGGCCTCCGCGACGCTGCGGCCGAGGGCGGTGAGCGAGCGCTGCCGCAGCTCGGGATGCTGCGCCTCGGTCAGGATGGCCCGGGCCAGCCGGATGCCGGCCAGCCGGAACGGGGCCGGCAGGCGCCGACTGCCCGGCGGCTGCTCGGCCGCCTGCAGGGGCTCGTAGGGGATGGTCACCACGGGCACCGACAGCTGGCGGCGCAGCAGGGCCGGGGTCGGGCCACCGGTCCGACCGACGTCTACCAGCACCAGGACCAGCCGCGGCCGGTCCTCGACCTCCTGCAACGCCGGCACCAGGGCGGCGGCCTCCTCGACCGTGTACCGGTCGGCCCGCGCGACGAGGCACACGACGTGGCTGGTCACCCCGACCTGGCGCAGGTCCGCGCGGCGGTCGCGCACGCCCCAGTCGGTGAGCACCACGTCGTAGAAGCGGGCGATCGGTGACACCTGCTCCAGCCAGCTCCCGGCGCCCGCGCTCAGCCGGTCCCGGGTCAGGTCCAGCCCGTACAGCCCGCTGCCCGACACCCCGAGCCCGGCCCGGGCGTCCGCCGCGCTGGTCGGATGCGCCCGCCGGTCGGCGGCCAGATCGCGGTGCAGGGCGCGTTTCGGCCAGGAGGGATCCGGCGGCGGGGCCGCCACGCCCGCCTGCCACACGGCGTGCCGTTCGCCCGCCGACGCGTTGACCGCCAGGACCATGCCGGTTCGCCGCCGGGCCAGCAGGTTGGCCACGTACGCCGTGGTCGCCGAGGCCCCGGCACCGCCCCGCAGCTGGACGAACCCGACCCGGCGGGACAAGGCCAGCGGTGCCCGCAGCACCGCATCGCTGCTGGTCAGCTCGGCGGTCAGCCCGCTGGCGCTGCCGACCAGCCCGGACATCGCCGTGGCCGCACGGGTACCCAGGCTCATGGCCGGAAGGCTCCGAGCAGATCAGCGAACACGCCGAACACCCCGAGCAGCAGCGGGATGAGCGCCACCACCGCGAGCAGCTCGACGACATTGCCGGCGCGCCGCCAGAAGGCTCGCTGGTGGGCCGGCGGCCGGGCGACCACCAGGACCACGACCAGCACGGCCACCACGCCCAGCGCGACGGCGGCGAGCTCGTCGCTCAGCCGCGGCTGCGCGACCAGCCCGGCCAGCAGGGCGACCAGCACCGCGGCCCAGAGCGCCAGCTGCGGGGCCGCCAGCGGAAACGCCCGGGTGCGCAGCGCCGTGACCAGCGTGACGACCACGCCGGTGGCGACCGCCCACGGGTTGGCCGAGCCGATCAGCAGGGCCGCCGTCAGCGCGAGCGGGATGGCGACCGCCACGGTGGCCCAGCCGAGGACCCGGTAGGCGTCGTTGACGGTGACCGTCACGTCGTTCCGCGGCCGCGGGTTGCCCTCCAGCACGTGGTCGTCCAGGCCGGTCAGGCCCGAGCTGACC
Source organism: Propionibacteriaceae bacterium (assembly GCA_035296105.1). Classification (GTDB taxonomy): domain Bacteria; phylum Actinomycetota; class Actinomycetes; order Propionibacteriales; family Propionibacteriaceae; genus Microlunatus. The sequence goes on from DATHBQ010000174.1 coordinate 9,103, forward strand.
AGGGCGATCCGCGGCAGCACCCCGCACACCACCACCGCCACGCCGGCGGTGATCGCAGTCGCGCCCACCGGCCCGACTCCGAGCCGGACCAGCACGAACGGCAGGGCGATCAGGACGAGGCCGAGACCGGCGCCCCAGGCCACCGACCGCGATCCGAGACCGAGACCGGCGCCGACCCCCAGGGCCAGCCAGCCCGCCCCGACCAGTGCCATCACCGCGGCCGGGGCGACAAGTTCCCCGAGGTCGGTCCGCTGCGCGACCGGCACGAGCCCGGCGACCGCCACGCCGGCGGCGGCCGCGGTGAGCGCCACCGCTCCCCAGCGCCAGCCGAGCCGACCAACGATGGCGGCAGCCAGCACCAGCCCGGTGAACACCAGCGCCAGCGGCAGCCAGCCGACCGGATGGACCAAGGCGACGACGGCCAGGGCCAGGACGCCGATCGCCGTCACCCCCGCCACCTCGCGGCTGCGCCGGCCCCACAGTCCGGCCCGATCCCGAAGCGACTCTCCGAGCACATCGGTGACGTCGGCCACCTCGGGGGGCGGAGGGGCGTCGTCGGAGCGGACGATCCGCAACAGCTCCCCGTCCAGGATCTGCTGGTCGGCGGCGGTCAGGCCGACATCGAGCTGCTCGCCGGTGGACCGGACCAGCGTCAGCGGACGGGCCACTGAGCCGGTCGGTTCGCCGAGCAGGTCCATCAACCGGGGCATCAGCCGGCCGATGGCCTCGTCGTTGGGCACCACCAGCTCGGCCTTGCGCTCGGTGCCGATCACGGTCAGTCGGGTGAAGTCAGTCATCGGAGAGCCCCTCTTCGCGCCAGGGGCACGACCCCCGGTAACCCCCGCGGGCGTGACGAGTCCGTCGCATGAGAAGGCACGCCCCTACGCGAACACCGGACGGGCGACGAGCTCGATCACCGACAGCCGCAGCGGCTCGGGGCCCGAGGGCCGTCCGCCACCGATGCCGATCACCCCGCCCCGCTGGAGCGGCTCGTAGTCCCCCTGCCCTGCGATCGTCCACGCCTGGGGTTCCTCCTCACCCTCCGGCCACACCTTGGCCCGCAGCACCGTCGGCCGCACCCCGTACGCCTGCATCCGGATCCGCAGGCCCGGTTCGGCGTAGGGATCCAGCAGGCCGACGTTGTTGGCCAGCGGCACCGTCTGCCGCTCCTGGCGTCCGACCAGGGCCACTGACACCGCGCGATTCTTGGCCACGGTGACCACCACGCGGTAGTCGTCCTCCCCGACCCGGCGGCCGACGACCGACACCACCGAGCCCAGTTCGTCGACCTGCACGGCGGCGGTCACGTCGGCGTTCTCCCGGTTCAGATCGAGATAGGCCAGTCGGGCCCGGTCGGCCGGTGCCCGAACGACTCCGGCCCCGTCCCTCACGGTGAAGTCCGCCGCGACGCGCTGGGTGGTCACCCACCGGTTGCCCATGTCGTCGCTGCCCCAGCCCCGCCGACTGGTCCGGTCGAAGTAGTCGGCGGCATACGGCTGGTCACTGATCCCGGGGACCACCGGCCCCTTGTTCTCCGCCGCGGCCCGGGCGGCCGCCTGCCGGGCCAGGATCGAGGTGATCAGGGAGAAGCCGACGCAGCCGGTGCAGACGACCGCGGCCAGCACGATGCTGCCGATCAGCCGTTTCAGGTTGTCGTTGGCCAGCCGGCGCTCGGCCAGCTGGCCGTAGAGGAACGCCGACAGCAGCCGGGCCCGGTGGGTACGAACGGTCTCCAACAGGATCGTGTCGCGGTTACTGGCCATCGGCCCTGCCCTCCGTCGGCGGCGTCAGGTGCCGCAGGGACAGGCCCGTCGCCTCGGCGATCGTCTCGCGACCGATGGCGTCCAGCACCTGGCCCAGCCGGTCCCAGCCCGGCTCGCCCAGGGTCCCCAGGCTGAACAGGACACCTGGGATCCGCGGCCGTCCGACCCGGAGAGCACCGAACCGGCGCACCATGTCGTCCACGTCGATCCCCATCGCCCGTACCCCCGGCGGTCCGACCAGCAGCGCCAGCGGGGTCGGCGGGTGGGTGAGCACGGGGGGCACCATCAGATCGGCCCGACCCGGCCGGGCGAGCACCAGGCCGACCAGGGGCATCGCCGTCGCGGTCAGGTCGGCCAACCAGTCCACCAGCCGACGGCGCTGGTCGGCGAAGTCGACGGTGGTCGGGACCCCGAGGTTGAGCTGGGCCTCGGTGATCTCCTCCAGCCCGGAGGCGGTTCGCTGCACCTGCATCGAGGTGACCAGCCGGTCCCCGCCGACCAGCATCAGGACCGGGCCGGGCATCTGGGACCGGGCGAAGTCGGTCAGCTGGGCGCGGCTCCAGGGCTGGCCCGCCGGCTCGTGCGGCCCCCAGACCCGGGGTGGCCGACCGCTGGCCAGCTGGGCCAGGGCCTCGGCCGGGCCGCCGAGGAGGGTGTCCGTCCGGGCCCGATGCCGGAGCGAGACCACCACACTGACCTGCACGGCGTCGGCCGGGGTCGGCCG
>DATHBQ010000175.1:0-8527 GCA_035296105.1 Propionibacteriaceae bacterium
CCAGAACGGCCGCTCCGGGTCCTCCATGGCCTCGATGGTGCCGTCGGCCGCCCGCGCCGTGGACTTGAAGCTAGGGTGGGTGACCACCGCCTGGTGGTGATGGCAGCTGACCTGCAGGTTGTCCCCCACGAGCTGGCGGACCAGGGAGTTCTGCGCCGTCCGGATCGCCGTCCAGCCGTAGGAGCTGGAGTCGGGAGCGTGCTCGTCGTGGCCGACCACGTCGGGCAGGTGCTGCTCCAGCTTGCCGCCGGTGCGGACGGCCATCAGCTGCATGCCGCGGCAGATGCCCAGGGTCGGCAGTCCGGCCTCGTCCGCGGCGTCGAGCAGGGCCAGCTCCCAGGCGTCCCGGTCGCGCCGGACCGGCACCGTACGCGGCCCCCGCTTCTGGCCGTACCGCTCCGGGTCGATGTCCGGCCCGCCGGTGATGATCAGGCCGTCCAGCCGGGCCACGAGGTCCGCGGCGCCGTCGACCTGCGGCGGCAGCAGCATGACCACGGCCCCGGCCGCCTCGACGGAGCGGGTGTAGACCGAGGGCAGCAGGTCGGCCGGCATGTTCCACACCGTCCACGCCGCCTGCTCGCGATAGGTGCTCAAACCGATCACCGGCCGTGCCGTCATGGGTCTCATTATCTATCGGTCAACTGTTTCCTGCTGCCGCGCCCCAGCGCCCCATCAGTCAAGCCACTACTCCGGGGTCACATAGGCGGCGGTTATCCCGCCGTCGACCAGGAAGGTGCTGCCGGTGATGAAGCTGGACTCGTCGGAGGCCAGGAAGAGGACGGCATTGGCGATCTCCTCCGGTTGGGCGAAGCGGCCCATCGGGACGTGCACGAGCCGCCGGGCCGCCCGCGCGGGATCGGCGGCGAACAGCTCGGTGAGCAGGGGCGTGTTCACCGGTCCCGGGCACAGCGCGTTGACCCGGACGCCCTGGCGGGCGAACTGCACCCCGAGCTCGCGGCTCAGGCTCAGCACCCCGCCCTTGGAGGCGGTGTAGGAGATCTGCGAGGTGGCCGCGCCCAGCACCGCCACGAACGACGCGGTGTTGATGATCGACCCGCGACCCTGCTCGATCATGAACGGCAGCGCGGCCCGGCAGCACAGGTAGACGCTGGTCAGGTTGACTTCCTGGACCCGCCGCCAGGCGTCCAGCTCCGTGGTCAGGATCGAGTCGTCCTCGGGCGGAGAGATCCCGGCGTTGTTGAACGCGATGTCCACCGAGCCGAACGCCGCGTGCGCGGCGGCGAACAGGTCGCGTACGTCGTCCTCACTCGTCACGTCGGTGCGCCGGAACAGGCCACCGACCTCGGCCGCCACCTCCGGCCCATTGGTCTCGTCGATATCGCCGATCACGACCGTGGCACCCTCGGCGGCCAGCCGGCGGACGCTGGCCAGCCCGATCCCGGAGCAGCCGCCGGTGACCACGGCCACGCGGTCGGCCACCCGTCCGGTCATGGTCGTCGCGCCAGCGGTGGAGTCGCGACGAACACGTTCTTCTCCTCGGTGAAGGCGTCGGGGGCATCCGGGCCCAGCTCGCGACCCAGCCCAGACTGTTTGTACCCACCGAACGGCGTCCAGTAGCGGACCGAGGAGTGCGAGTTGACACTCAGGTTGCCGGACTGGATGGCCCGGGCCACGCGGAGCGCCCGGGTCACATCGGAGGTGAAGATCGATCCGGACAGCCCGTACTCGCTGTCGTTGGCCAGCGCCACCGCCTCGGCCTCGTCGGCGAACGGCAGCACCGCGACCACCGGGCCGAAGACCTCCTCGCGCCAGATCCGCTGGTCCGGCGAGTCGGCCAGCACCACCGCCGGGGGCAGCCAGTACCCGCGGCCGCTGGGTGCGACACCGCTGAAGGCGACGTCGACCTCGTCCAGGTAGTCCTGCACCCGGCGGCGATGGTCCGCCGAGATCAGTGGTCCCATCTCGGCCGCCTCCTCTCGTGGATCGGTGACAACCAGGGCATCGACCGCTCGCTGCAGATGGTCGAGGAACTCCTCGGCCACACTGGCCTGGACCAGGATCCGCGACCGGGCGCAGCAGTCCTGGCCGGCGTTGTCGAACACCGCGTACGGGGCACTGGCCGCCGCGGCCGCGATGTCGGCGTCGGCGAAGATCACGTTCGCGCTCTTGCCGCCGAGCTCCAGGGTGCACCGTTTCACCTGGTCGGCGCAGCCGCGCATGATCGCCTTGCCGACCTCGGTTGAGCCGGTGAAACAGATCTTGCGCACCGCCGGATGGGTGACGAAGCGCTCCCCTACGACCGAGCCGCGGCCCGGGATGACGCTGAACACGCCCTCCGGCAGCCCCGCCTCCCGCCCCAGCTCGGCCAGCCGGAGCGCGGTCAGCGGGGTCAGCTCGGCAGGCTTGAGCACCACCGTGTTGCCGGCGGCCAGCGCGGGCGCGAAGCCCCAGCCGGCGATCGGCATCGGGAAGTTCCAGGGGACGATCACCCCGACCACCCCGAGCGGCTCCCGGAAGGTGATGTCCACCCCGTCGGCGACCGGGATCTGCCGGCCGAACATCCGTTCCGGGGCGGCGGCGTAGTAGTTGAGCACGTCGCGGACGTTGCCCGCCTCCCAGCGGGCGTTGCCGATGGTGTGCCCGGCGTTACGCACCTCGAGCTCGGCCAGCTCCTCGAGGTGGTCCTCGACCACCGCGGCGAACCGACGCAGCAGCCGGGCCCGCTCGCCCGGGGCGACGTCGCGCCACGCCGGGAAGGCGTCCGCGGCCGCCTCGATCAGCGCGTCGGTCCGGACCGGGTCGGCGGCCTCGACCTCGGCAATCGGCTCCTCGGTCGCCGGGTTGATCACCGTGGTGAGAGTCATGCGATCACATCCGCTCGAAGCCGCGGCGCAGCTCCCAGTCGGTGACCGCGGCGTCGTACGCGGCCAGCTCCACGTCGGCCATGTTGGTGTAGTGGTCGACCACGTCGTCACCGAAGGCGGCTCGGGCCACAGCCGAGCCGACCCACGCCTCCCGGGCGTCCCGCAGCGTCCGCGGCACGGTGGGCAGGCCGGACGCGTACGCGTTGCCGGTGAGCTCCGGAGCCAGCTCGAGCTCGTTGTCGATCCCGTGCAGCCCGCCGGCGATCATCGCCGCCAGGGCGAGGTAGGGGTTCACGTCGGCACCGGGGACCCGGTTCTCCAGCCGTGCGCTGGGTCCGCGGCCGACCAGCCGGACCGCGCAGGTCCGGTTGTCAGTGCCCCAGGCGATCGTGGTGGGCGCGAAGCTGCCGGCCGCGAACCGCTTGTAGGAGTTGATGTTGGGGGCGTACAGCAGGGTGAAGTCGGTCATCGTGGCCAGCAGCCCGGCGACGAACGAGTCGTACATCGGGGTGCGGCCGCGGTCGTCCCAGAAGACGGTGGCCCCGTCGGTCCCCCGCAGCGACAGGTGGATGTGGCAGGAGCTGCCCTCGCGCTCGTTGTACTTGGCCAGGAAGGTGATCGACCGACCCTGCTGGGCGGCGATCTCCTTGGCGACCGTCTTGTACACCGCGTGGTTGTCCGCGGTGGTCAGGGCGTCGGCGTACAGGAAGCCGATCTCGTGCTGGCCGAAGTTGCACTCCCCCTTGGCTGACTCGACGTCCAGCCCGGCCGCGTACATGGTGTTGCGGATCTCCCGCAGCAGCGGCTCGGCCCGGGCGCCGCCCAGGATCGAGTAGTCCACGTTGTACGCGTTCACCGGCACCAGGTCGTGGTAGTGCTGGCGGGCGGCGTCCTCGTAGCTGGTGTGGAAGGCGATGAACTCCAGCTCGGTGCCGGCCAGCGCGACGAGGCCGCGCTCGGCCACGCGGTCCAGCTGGGTCTGCAGGATGGTCCGCGGCGACTGGCGGACCGGACTGTGGTCGAGCCAGACCAGGTCGCACTGCACCATCGCCGCCCCCGGCTGGTGCGGCAGCAGCCGGATGGTGCGCGTATCGAGCTGGAACTCGAAGTCGCCGTAGCCGCGCTCCCAGGACGAGATCGCGTAGCCGTCGACGGTGTTCATGTCGATGTCCACGGCCAGCAGGTAGTTGCAGCCCTCGGTGCCGTGCTCGAGCACGTGGTTGGCGAAGTACATCCCGTGCATCCGCTTGCCCTGCAGCCGCCCCTGCATGTCGGTGAAGGCGACGACCACGGTGTCGATCTCACCCTCGTTGATCCGGCGCCGCAGGTCGTGCACGCTGAGGTGCCGGTCGTTGCGCAGCTCGTTCATCGTCGGCTCGCTCTCACCTGAGCAGCCCTCGGAGCAGGGCTGCGGTGTCGTCGCAGTGGTTCTCCATTGTCGCCCGCGCCCGCTTGGCGTTGCCCTCGAGGATCGCAGTCACGATCTCGGCGTGCTGCCGGCTGGAGTGGGCGATGTTGACCGGCAGCGACGGGATGGCGATGAGCATCTCGTGCAGGTGGGCCTGGACGTTGGTCACGGCGTCCACCAGCTGGTCGGAGCCGGTCAGCGAGGCGATGGCCAGGTGCAGCCGGGAGTCGGCCAGCCGGTGCTCGGCCGGGCTGGCGGCCTCCACGACCTCGGCATGGGCGTCGGTCAGCATCGTCCGCTCGTCCTCGTCAAGCGAACGGGAGGCGGCCAGATAGCAGGCGCCCGGCTCCACGATGCGCCGGTAGACCAGGGAGTCCATCAGCACCGCCCGCGACGTGGTGATGTCCCCGTCCTCACCCGGCGTGACCGGCGGATGGTCGACGACCGTGCCGCCGCTCCGGCCGCGGGTGGTCCGGACCAGGTTCGCCGTCCGCAGGGCGGCGATGGCCTCGCGCAGAGTCGCCCGGGACACTCCCATCCGGACCGACAGCTCACGCTCCGGCGGAAGGGTGCTGCCGTGGGGATAGACGCCGAGCCGGATGGCGGTGGCCAGCCGCTCCACGCAGTCCTCGAACGCGTGCCGGCTGCGGGCCGCTCCGAGGACCGTTGCGCCGAGATCCAGCCCGTTGTGCACCTCAGCGCTCGTCGAGGACCTGGTCCCGGGCCTTGGTCATGTGCTCGTCCTGCGCGCCTTGCATGAAGGTCCTCTTGCCCCAGGCCTGCCAGGTCACCAGCGCGATGATCACCACGACGGCCACCGCCACCGGGGCGTAGTTGAAGGTGGTGATGTCGACCGGCGAGATCGGCGGCAGCACGAACAGGATGCAGATGAACGCCACCCAGGCGACGGCGATCCAGCCGATGACGGCGCTCCACCGGCCGAGGTGCCAGGGACCGGGCTGGAAGTCCGGCCGGAGGCGGCGCAGCAGCACTGGCGCGACATAGGCGATGTACAGGCCGATCACGGCGATCGAGGTGACGGCGAAGTAGGCGACCGGCGAGATCAGGGCCGGCGAGGCCAGGATGATCGACAGCACCACGCAGAGCCAGATCGAGTTGGTCGGGGTGCCGGTGCTGGGGTTCACCTTGGCCCAGATCCGCGAGCCGGGCAGGGCGTTGTCGCGGGAGAACGCGTAGGTCATCCGCGAGTTGGCGGTCACCGAGGCCATCCCGCAGAGGAACTGCGCGACGCAGACGATGAACAGGCAGAACTTGGCCACGTCCGGACCCATGGAGTCGAGGAAGATCTGCGCGGGCGGCAGGCCGGTCTCCGACGCGGCCAGCGTGGTCAGCCCCTCCTCCGAGCCGTCCTGGATGGCGGCGGTGATCGAGTAGAGCAGGATGAAGCCGCCGATCAGGGAGACCAGGACACTCATCACGATGCCGCGCGGGGCGGCGCGCGAGGCGTTCTTCGTCTCCTCGGAGACGTGCGCCGAGGCGTCGTAGCCGGTGAAGGTGTACTGGGCCATCAGCAGGCCCATCAGGAAGACGTAGGGCAGGAAGGTCCAGCCGGTCTCGTTGTGGAAGCCGGTCAACGTCCAGGACACTGACTGGTGCCGCTCGGGCAGGATCCACAGCACCGCGACGATGATCAGCACACCGGCCACGTGCCACCAGGCGGACACGTTGGACAGGGTGCCGACCAGCTTGACGCCGAAGGTGTTGAGCAGGGCGTGGGCAATGATGATGATCACGAAGGTGACGAAGATCTTGGCCGGGGTGACCTCGTCCACCCAGCCCATCAGGCTGGCGAAGGCCATCCAGGTCGAGGCGCAGCCGAAGTCGATGGCCGCGGTGACGGCCACCTCGCCCATGAAGTTGAACCAGCCGACGAACCAGGCCCAGTGGCGCTTGTTCCGCCGGGCCAGGCGGCCGGCCCAGAAGTAGAGACCACCGGCGGTCGGGTAGCGCGAGCAGACCTCGGCCATGGCCAGCGCGACGGCCAGCACCATCACCCCGACTATCAGCCAGCCCAGGGTCAGGGCCGAGGGCCCGCCCGAGATCAGGGCGATCCGGTAGGAGGTGATGCAGCCGGCCAGGATCGAGATGATCGAGAAGGAGATGGCGAAGTTGGAGAACGCCGACATGCCGCGACGGAGCTCCTGGGTGTAGCCCAGCTCGGCCAGGCGTCTGGCATCGTCGTCGAGATCTTGGTCGGTCGTCATGAGCGGTGTTCCCCTCCCCCGAGTCGGACACGCCGGTGTGCGGTGGCAGCAGTCTCGTGGTGACGCCCGAGGAGTGTCAATGGTCAGACCGCAGACCATTGCCACCGTTGTCAGCGCTGGCGGTCGGGCGACGCGTAGGCCGGAGCCAGAGGCGAGCGGGCCACCTGGCGATAATCGGGTCTGTGGTGATGTGGGTGGGGGCGCTCGAGTTCGACCTGCTGCTGGGTGACGTGCACTCGCTCAAGGAGAAGAGGTCACTGGTCCGGCCGATGATCGCCGAGGTGCGCAAGCGCTTCGAGCTCAGCGTCGCGGAGGTGGACCACCTCGACCTGCACCGACGGGCCGGGGTCGGCGTGGCCGCGGTCAGCCCGGACCGGGCCCACCTGGTGGACGTGCTCGACTCGGTGGAGCGGCTGGTCGCCTACCGGCCGGAGATGGAGCTGCTCTCGGTACGGCGCACCGTCAGGACGGGCGAGGACTGACCCGCCCGATAGCTCACTCCGAAGGCACCTAGCGGTCGCGGACGCCGGCCGCGTACGGGTCCCCGAGGTCGACATCGAGCACGAGGCGACTCGGCTCCAGCAGCGACGTCTCCCGGCGACAGACGTAGCGCCCTTCGCCGTCCGGCCCGGAGATTGTGTTGCCGTCGGCAATGACGTCACCGGCGTCGAAGACGTAGAGCGCGGTGGCGTAGAGCAACCCGGCGATCTCGCCGGGATCCCGGTCGCGGAAGTGGCACTGCAGGTCCGGCAGGCCGAAGACGTGCAGCCCGAGGGTGTCCAACACCATCGCCTCGTCGTCCCCGGCCACGGAGAAGAACCGCACGTTCACGACTCCGCCGAGATCGTCGGGCGCCAACGTCTCCGGGTCACTCACCTTCTGGCTGTGCGGCCACCAGACCGCCACCGGCGCTGACCAGCCCGCCAGGGCGGCCACCACCCGGGTCATTGCCGCCACCCGGTCCTGCGGGGACCACCCGGCAACCAACAGCTCGGTGACCAGCACGCCCGCTCCGGCCCGGGCAACGGCCTCCTCGGCATCGGCCCAGTCCCAGGTCTGCCGGGCGTCCGGCCGCTGCTTGCCCGGCTCCCCCAACGGACTCGACGGCATCACCACGGTGACCAACGGGTCCGGGCCGCCCTCGGCCTGGCCGTTGCCGCGCGGACTCCGGTACGGGACGGTGAGCGAGTCCTGCTGGGCCTGCGCATCCGGCGACAGTGCCTGCAGCGCCTCCAACAGCTCCGGACTGGACAGGTCCGGCGCCTGCTCGAACCACAGTTCGGCGACCAGCGCGCTCGGCGCGGGGTCCGGCGGCGTGCCCTCGGTCACGGTGCTCCTCCTCTGGGTCCCCATCTCATCACGCCAGCCGCGCTCCCATGATCATCCAGCTGTGCGCCGCGCGCGGGGGCTGCCCGACCACCCGGGCGAGCGCCTGCCCCTGGGTCAGCCGAGCGACGTCGTGCGGAGGGAGGCCCCAGTCCGGCTGCGACCGCGCCCCGAGCGCCTCTGGCAGCAGCCCGAGGACCACGCCCAGGTACGCCTGCTGGTCCACCGGCAAGGGCCGGATCGGACGTCCGGGCAGCCCCGCCCCGAGGGCAGCGCCGATCCGGCGGACCAGGGCCTCCATCGACCGGGATCGGGCGGCCTCGTCGTCGGCACTTCGCGGGGCCGCAGTCAGCCGCAGCTCGAGCTCGGCGGCGATCTGGTCGAGGCCGCCCTCCTCCGCAGCCTCGACCTCGCGCCCCAGATGGGACAGCACCGGACCCAGCGGCCAACCCTGGCCCAGCCGCGACACGCACAGCTGCGCGGCCGCCAGACCGAGGCCGGGCAGCGGCTGGTCCAGACGCAGCAGCTGGGCAGTGGCCTGTTCGAGCAGGTCGGGATCCCCCGTCCGCTCGAACTCGCCGCAGAGCAGGCTCACCCCGCGGCCGTCCCCGACCGGGGAGTCGGCCGTCCGGGTGACGAACAGGCCGAGCGCGTCGTCGGCCTGGTCCGGGTTGCCCAGCCGCCGTCGGCCGAGCAGGTGCTGCAGCACCAGGGCTGCGTCGACGCCGGGCAACGTCACCACA
>DATHBQ010000176.1:0-19441 GCA_035296105.1 Propionibacteriaceae bacterium
GCAGAACCCGCGCGAGGGCTTCGGCGGCGACCCGGACGCCGGCCTGTTCTACCACCCAGTGGTGGTGGACGGCGTACGCCCCGGGGACCGGCTGTTCGCCGAGGAGACCTTCGGACCGATCGTCGGCGTGACGACGTACACCACGCTGAGCGAGGCGATCGAGCTGGCCAACGCGCCCGGCTACGGCCTGTCCTCCTCGATCTACACCACCGACCCGAAGGAGGCGTTCACCTTCCGGGACAAGATCGGCGCCGGCATGGTGTCGATCAACAACTCGACCTCGGGCGCCGAGGCCCATCTGCCCTTCGGCGGCAACGGCAAGTCGGGCAACGGTTCCCGGCAGTCCGGCGTGTGGGTGCTGGACCAGTTCACCCGCTGGCAGGCGGTCAACTGGGACTACTCCGGCCGGCTGCAGAAGGCCCAGATGGACGTCACCGAGATGACCGGCGACCCCGACTTCCGTCTCTCGTAACTCGATGCACCCGCTCGACGCCCATTTCCGCCAACAGCTCGCGACGTCGGCAGGCGCCGGGCGTACGTCGACCTCGCAGCCATCCGCCCTCGCCGGCTCGGGCTCCCGCCAGACCCGCCCACGCTCGGTCGACGTACCCCCAACGCCTGCCTCCTCGGATGAGCGGGATTGGCGGTGGCGGCTGTTCGAGGCCCAGGCGACGAGTCGACATCTCGACTTCGTCGCCCGGGAGCTGCAGCAGCAGGGCCGCGGGTACTACACGATCGGCTCCGCCGGTCATGAGGCGAACGCCCTGGTGGCGATGGCCCTGCGCCCGACCGACCCGGCGCTGCTGCACTACCGCTCCGGCGCGTTCTACGTCGCCCGCGCCGACCAGGTGCCGGGCTCCACGCCGGTGCGCGACGTGCTGCAGGGGCTGATGGCCCTGGCCGACGAGCCGATCGCCGGCGGCCGGCACAAGGTGTTCGGCCACCCCGACCTCGGAGTCATCCCCCAGACGTCGACGATCGCGTCGCACCTGCCCCGGGCGGTGGGGATGGCGCTGGCCCTGCACCGCACCACTCGGCTCGGCGTCGACGGTCCGTGGCCGGCCGACGCCGTGGTGGTCTGCTCGTTCGGCGACGCGTCGGTCAACCACTCCACCGCGGCGGGCGCCGTCAACACCGCGGCCAACGCCGCCTTTCGCGGCCTGCCGGTGCCGCTGCTGCTGGTCTGCGAGGACAACGGCTGGGGCATCTCGGTGCCCACCCCGTCGGGTTGGGTCGCCACGGCGTACGGGTCCCGGCCGGGGCTGCCCTACGTCGCGGCCGACGGGTCCGATCCGGTGGCGGCCCGAGCGGCGATCCGCGACGCTGCCGAACGGGTCCGAGCCGAGCGACGGCCGCTCTTCCTCCACCTCCGGACGGTTCGCTTCCTCGGGCACGCCGGGAGCGACGCCGAGGTGGCCTACCGCCGGCCGCGGGACATCGACGCCGACTACGCCCGCGACCCGCTGCTGGCCACGGCGCGCGTCCTGGCGGCGGCGGGGGTGGAGCCGGCCGAGATCGTGAGCCGTTACGAGGCCGTCCGCGCGGAGGTGGACGCCGAGGTGAAGCGGCTGCGCGACGCGCCGCGCCTGACGGCGGCCACGGAGGTGATGGCACCCCTGGCCCCTCGCCGTCCGCAAGCGGTGGCGGAGGAGGTGGCGCGCCTCGAAAGGCCCAGCGCACAACCGCGCACCCTCGCCGAGTCGATCAACGCCACCCTCGACGCGATCCTCGCCCTCGACCGGAGGGTGATCGTCTTCGGCGAGGACGTCGGGGTCAAGGGCGGGGTCTACGGCGTTACCGGCGGCCTGGCCCGACGCCACGGCGGCGCCCGGGTGTTCGACACGGTGCTCGACGAGCAGTCGATCCTCGGGCTGGGGCTGGGCGCTGGGCTGACGGGACTGCTGCCGATCCCCGAGATCCAGTACCTGGCTTACCTGCACAACGCCGAGGACCAGCTACGCGGCGAGGGAGCCACGCTGCCCTTCTTCTCCCGCGGCGCCTTCCGCAACCCGATGGTGGTCCGGGTGGCCGGACTGGGGTACCAGAAGGGGTTCGGCGGACACTTCCACAACGACAACGCCGTCGGCGTGCTGCGCGACATCCCCGGCCTGGTGGTCGCCTGCCCGGCCCGGGCCGACGACGCCGCCGCCTTGCTGCGCACCTGCGTCGCGGCCGCGGCGGTCGACGGGACGCTGTCGGTGTTCCTGGAGCCGATCGCCCTCTACCACCGGCGGGATCTGTACGCCGACGGCGACCGCGAGTGGCTGGCGGCCGACACGGGCGAGCACGCCCCAATCGGTCGGGCGCGGGTGTACGGCGGCCCTTCGACGGGCTCAAGAAACAGTCCACAGCTGACGATGGTCACTTTTGGCAACGGGCTGCCGATGAGCCTGCGGGTGGCCCACCGGCTGGCCGAGATCGGCATCCGGGCCGAGGTCGTGGACCTACGCTGGCTGGCGCCACTGCCGATGGCCGACGTGCTCGCCGCCGTGCAACGGTCCGGACGGGCGCTGGTGGTCGACGAGACCCGGCGGACCGGCGGAGTCGGTGAGGGGCTCGTCGCCGGTCTGGTCGAGGCGGGCTTCGGCGGACCGATCCTTCGGGTGGCCAGCCAGGACAGCTTCATCCCGCTGGGCCCGGCCGCCGCCCACGTCCTGCTCAGTGAAGAAGAGATCGAGAAGTCAGCTCTGGAGCTGGCGGGGAAGGACAACCCATGACCGGAGTCGGGCCGCTCGAGCTGCTCGGGATCGACCACCTGCTGACCGAGGAGGAGCGGGACATCCAGGCCACCGTGCGGGAGTTCGTCGACCGCCGGGTCCGGCCGACCATCGCCGACGCGTACGAGCGCGGCGAGGCGGACCTGCGCCTGATGCCCGAGGCCGGGGCGCTCGGACTGCTCGGCATGCACCTGGAGGGCTACGGCTGCGCCGGGACCAACGCGGTCTCGTACGGGCTGGCCTGCCTGGAGCTGGAAGCGGGCGACTCCGGGGTGCGCAGCATGGTGTCGGTGCAGGGGTCGCTGGCCATGTTCGCGATCTGGCGGTTCGGCAGCGAGGAGCAGAAGCAGACCTGGCTGCCCCGGATGGCCGCCGGCGAGGCGATCGGCTGCTTCGGCCTGACCGAGCCGGACTTCGGGTCGAACCCGGGCGGGATGCGCAGCCGGGCCAAGCCCGACGGCGACGAGTGGGTACTGAACGGCAGCAAGCTGTGGATCACCAACGGCTCGGTGGCCGACGTCGCGGTGGTGTGGGCACAGACCGACGATGGTGTCCGGGGCTTCCTGGTGCCGGCCGGCACCGAGGGCTTCAGCACCCGGGACGTGAAGCACAAGCTGTCCCTGCGGGCCTCGGTCACCTCCGAGCTGGTCCTGGATGACGTGCGCCTGCCCGGGTCGGCGCTGCTGCCCGAGGCCAAGGGGCTCCGCGGTCCCCTGTCCTGCCTCAACGAGGCCCGGTTCGGGATCGTCTTCGGCGCCCTCGGCGCGGCCCGCGACTGCTTGGAGACCGCGATCGCGTACGCCACGACGCGCGAGGTGTTCGACCGGCCGCTGGCCGGCTTCCAGCTGACCCAGGCCAAGCTGGCGGACATGGCTCTGGAGCTGCAGAAGGGGTTCCTGCTGGCCATGCACCTGGGCCGGCTGAAGGACGCGCACCGACTGGAGCCGCGACAGGTCAGCCTGGGCAAGCTGAACAACGTGCGGGAGGCGCTGGCTATCGCCCGCGAGTGCCGGACCATTCTCGGCGCCAGCGGGATCACCGGCGAGTACCCGGTGATGCGGCATGCGGCCAACCTGGAGTCGGTGCTCACCTACGAGGGCACCTCCGAGGTGCACCAGCTGGTCATCGGCCAGGCCCTGACCGGCGAGAGCGCGTTCTCCTGACTAGCGCAGGCGCAGTACGGCGACGACCCCGGCGTGATCGGAGAGCCACCGTGGCCGGTCCCGTTGGATCGGAGCGTCGCCGACGAGCTCGGCCGACATCGATCGGGCCCCGCGTGTCAGGATGACGTCGATCCGCTCATCGAGCTGCGAGGTCGGGTTGTCGAGGCGCGGCGCCTGGCAGCAGGTGTAGCCCCGACCGTCACGCCGGACCGACCAGGCGTCCCGGAACCGGGTCCGGAGGATCCCGTAGGTCGGCGTGGTGCTTCCGTCGGCGGCCGAGTTGATGTCGCCGACGAGAAGGTCCGCGCCCGGTCCGAAGGCTGGTCCGGACAGCAGCTCCCTCGCCTGGGCCTGCTGGACGGCGGCGAACCCTGCCACCTCCAGATGCGTGGTCACGAAGTGGAACCGCTCGCCGCGGTAGCGACCGTCGATCGAGGCCCAGCCTCGGTTGAAGGAGACCGGCTCGGCTCCAGGCACCGGCGGCGTGAAGACGGCCTGGGCGGCGAAGTTGCCATTCTCGGCGTTCCACCACCGCAGACCCCGGCTGTCCCGGTTGACCAGGATGACGTCGCGGTCGGTGAAGGTGATCAGGCAGGCGCCCACGGTGGTCGACCCGCACGGCGTGACCAGCGGCACCGGTCCGATCACGGCGTTGACCGAGACGGCCGCCACCTCGTAGTCCAGGCCGCGGGCGGCCAGCGCCCGCTGCAAGATCTCCAGGTAGTCCTGGGTCGGCTCGGTGTTCGCCGGCCCGGAGGGCTCCCACCGCGAGACCTCCTGCAGCCCGATGAGGTCCGGCCGGTGGGTATGGATCTCCTCGGCAACGGCGGCGGCCCGGACGGAGAAGTCGTTGTCGCGGGACGACCGGTAGGTACCGGCGACCGCGGCGAGGAACCCGGACGTGGTCGTGGCCTGGAGAGCAGGGGTGAGACTCGCTCCCAGGTAGAGGTTCTGGGTCATCACCCGAAGGGGACGCGGACCGCGGTCGGCACCGGCCGACGCAGGAACGGTGGTGGTGACCGCGCTGACCAGCGCCAGCACCAGGATGGCCCACCAGCGGACCACGGATCGGCGGTCGGACCCCATCACGCTCACGCTCACCTTCGACGTCGATCGTGCCCGGACTCGGCGCGCTGGACGCTATCGGCCCGCGCAGGGCGCCGACAACCCCCCAGCCACCATCCGGGCGGGACCGGGCGTTGCAGTGGCCACGTCAGTGGTGGGCCAGCCCGGCCCGGATCCTCACACGACGCGTTGCCTGCACGCGCATATTGTGAACCCTGTGAGCAAGGTCGACGCCAACGGTCACCGGACCGGAAGCCCGGTCCGGCTGCCCGGTTCCCTGCTCGAC
Organism: Propionibacteriaceae bacterium; assembly: GCA_035296105.1. Classification (GTDB taxonomy): domain Bacteria; phylum Actinomycetota; class Actinomycetes; order Propionibacteriales; family Propionibacteriaceae; genus Microlunatus. The sequence continues at coordinate 5,232 of DATHBQ010000176.1, forward strand.
GCCACCACCGACGAGTCGTCGCTGCGCCGGTTCCTGCTGGGCCTGCCCGGGGTGGACCCGGTGGGAATCGAGCAGCGAGCCGCGGGCCTGGCCACCCGGTCGATCAAGAAGGCGTCCAAGCTGGCGGCGATCGACCTGGCCATCTCGATGGTCGACCTGACCACGCTGGAGGGCGCGGACACCCCGGGCAAGGTGCGCAATCTGGCCCGGAAGGGAATGCTGCCCGATCCCGACCGGCCGGACACCCCGAAGGTGGCCGCCATCTGCGTCTACCCCGACATGGCAGCGGTCGCCCGGGAGGAGCTCGGCGACTCGGGCGTCAAGGTCGCCTCGGTGGCCACCGCTTTCCCGGCCGGCCGGTCCAGCCTCGAGGTCAAGCTCGCCGACACGAAGGTCGCCGTGGAGGCCGGGGCCGATGAGATCGACATGGTGATCGACCGCGGCGCGTTCCTGGCGGGGCGCTACGGCGAAGTGTTCGACCAGATCGTGGCGGTGAAGGCGGCCTGCGGTGCCGCGCGGCTGAAGGTGATCCTGGAGACCGGGGAGCTGGCGACGTACGACAACGTCCGCCGGGCGTCCTGGCTGGCCCTGCTGGCCGGCGGCGACTTCATCAAGACCTCCACCGGCAAGGTCTCGCCGGCGGCGACGCTGCCGGTGACCCACGTGATGCTGCAGGCGGTCAAGGACTGGTACGCGACGTCCGGCGAGCGACGGGCGGTCAAACCGGCCGGCGGGATCCGCACGGCCAAGGACGCGATCCGCTACCTGGTGGCCGTACGCGAGGTCGCCGGTCCGGAGTGGCTGGACCCGTACTACTTCCGCTTCGGCGCCTCCTCGGTGCTGAACGACCTGATCATGCAACGCCGGACCCAGCAGGACGGGCACTACTCCGGCGCGGACTACGTAACGGTGGACTGATGACCCTTCTCGATTGGACCTACGCCCCCGCGCCCGAGTCGAGCGCCATCGCCGCGATCAAGGACCGCTACCTGCCCTACGTCGACGGCACCTTCGTCGAGGGTGGTGGCCCGGACCTGGACACGCTCAACCCGGGCACCGGCGAGCGGCTGTCCACGGTTTCGACGGTCAACGCCGCGGACATCGAGCGAGCGGTCAAGGCGGCGCGGCGGGCGTACGAGCAGGTCTGGTCGACCATGCCGGGCGCGGAGCGGGGGAAGTACCTGTTCCGGATCGCCCGGGGCATCGCCGAGCGGTCCCGTGAGCTGGCGGTGGTGGAGACGCTGGACAACGGCAAGCCGATCAAGGAGACCCGGGACTTCGACGTGCCGACCGCGGCGCAGCACTTCTTCTACCACGCCGGGTGGACGGACAAGCTCGGCCATCTCGGGCTGGGTCCTGCGCCCCGGCCGCTGGGTGTGGCCGGCCAGGTGATCCCGTGGAACTTCCCGCTGCTGATGGCCGCGTGGAAGATCGCTCCGGCCCTCGCCGCCGGCAACACCGTGGTGATCAAGCCGGCCGAGACCACGCCGCTGTCCGTGCTGGTGCTGGCCGAGATCATCGCCGACGCCGGCCTGCCTCCCGGAGTGGTCAACATCGTCACCGGAGCCGGAGACGTCGGCTCGACGCTGGTGACCCATCCCGGGATCGACAAGGTCGCCTTCACCGGGTCAACCGCCGTCGGCCGGCGGATCCAGCGCGAGCTGGCGGGGACCGGCCGCCGGATCACCCTCGAGCTCGGCGGCAAGGGCGCGAACATCGTGTTCGAGGACGCGGCCCAGGACCAGGCGATCGAGGGCATCGTCAACGGGATCTTCTTCAACCAGGGCCAGGTCTGCTGCGCCGGTTCCCGGCTGCTGGTCCAGGAGGCGATCGCCGACGAGTTCGTGGCCCGGCTGACCGACCGGGTGGAGACGCTGCGGGTCGGCGACCCGCTGGACAAGAACACCGACGTCGGCGCGATCAACTCCAAGGCCCAGCTGGACCGGATCACCACGCTGATGGAGGCCGGCGTGGCCGAGGGCGCGACCACCTGGACCTCCTCCTGCCCGCTGCCGAAGAACGGCTTCTTCATCGCCCCGACGATCTTCACCGACGCCACCCCGTCGATGCGGATCTCCCGGGAGGAGATCTTCGGCCCAGTCCTGACCACGATGACCTTCCGGACGCCCGACGAGGCGGTGACCAAGGCCAACAACAGCGCTTACGGGTTGTCGGCCGGGGTGTGGACCGAGAAGGGCTCCCGGGCCATGGGCATGGCGGCGGCCCTGCGGGCCGGGGTGATCTGGGACAACACGTTCAACCGGTTCGACCCAGCGGCCAGCTTCGGCGGATACAAGGAGTCGGGCTTCGGCCGGGAGGGCGGTCCGGCGGGCATGGCCGCGTACCTGGCCGCCGACGAGGTGGGTGAGTGATGAGTCACCTGGCGGTCGCCAAGACCTACAAGCTCTACATCGGCGGCAAGTTCCCCCGCTCGGAGTCAGGCCGGACCTACCGGGCCCTGGACGCCGGCGGCGGCTTCCTGGCCAACGCAGCGCTCGCCTCGCGCAAGGATGCCCGGGACGCCGTGGTGGCTGCCCGGAAGGGGTTCGGCGCCTGGTCGGGGGCCACTCCGTACAACCGCGGCCAGGTGATCTACCGGATCGCCGAGATGCTGGAGGGCCGGGCGGCCCAGTTCCTCGAGCTGATCATGCTCAGCGCCGGGATCCGGGAGCAGGTGGCGCGGGCCGAGGTGGAGGCGGCCATCGACCGGCTGGTGCACTACGCCGGCTGGACCGACAAGCTGACCGCCGTGCTCGGCAGTGCCAACCCGGTGTCCGGGCCCTACTTCTCCTACTCCGCGCCGGAGCCGACCGGCGTGGTGGCCGCGTTTGCGCCGAGCGGGTCGCCGCTGCTGGGGCTGGTGTCGGTCATCGCTCCGGTGATCACCAGCGGCAACGCGATCGTCGTCGTCGCGGCGGAGGCCGACCCCAGCGTGGCGATCTCCTTCGCCGAGGTGCTGGCCACCTCCGACGTGCCTGCTGGGGTGGTCAACATCCTGACCGGCAAGGCGTCCGAGCTCGGTCCGCACCTGGCCGCTCACTCCGACGTCAACGCGCTCGATCTGACCGGCGCCGGCCCTGAGCTGCGGACCAGCCTCGAGCAGGCGGCGGCGGAGACGGTCAAGCGGGTGTTCGTGCCGCGCGGCACGCCGGACTTCACCGCGCCGCCAGGGCTGGCCCGACTGCGGGCCTTCGTGGAGATCAAGACCATCTGGCACCCCACCGGGGCGCTGTCGCTCTCCGGCGGATCGGCCTACTGATCCGTCATTGGTCGGGGACGATCCCCCTGGAGTCGGTCCGGGCCACTCCGGCACCGAACTCCGCGTCGGCCGGCTCCCTGGTTCGCGGACCCTGACCAAGGGCTCTGACACTCACAGCGCCAACCCAGCCGCCTAGGATCCGTGGCTATGGAGGACTCCACCGACGCGCTCGCCGACCGGCTGTTCCGCGACGCCCGGGGCGCCCTCGAGCTGTTCACCGTCTACCTCGGCGAGCGGCTGGGCTTCTACCGGGCGCTGGCCGAGGACGGACCGATGACCTCGGTCGAGCTCGCCGCCCGCACCGGCACCTCCGAGCGGTACGTGCGGGAGTGGCTGGAGCACCACGCCGCCAGCGGCCTGCTCGCGGTCGACGACGTCACCGCCGATCCGCTGGAGCGACGCTTCGCGCTCCCGGCGGAGCACGTCCCGGTTTTCACCGATCCCGATGACGAGCGCTTCGGTGGATACCGGGCCATCGACATCGCCCGGGCCGCGCGGACGCTGCCCGACCTGGTCGAGGCGTTCCGAACCGGCACCGCTCCCCCGTCCCCGCCGTGGGAGCCCGAGGGCCGTGCCGCCGAGAATCGCAGCACCTACCTGAGCCGGTTGGGCGAGGAGTGGCTGCCGGCCGTCCCGGACGTCGACCGGCGGCTGCGGGCCGAGCCGGCGGCCCGGGTCGCCGACGTGGCCTGCGGGATGGGCTGGTCGAGTATCGCCATGGCCAAGGCGTACCCGCGGGTGTCGGTGGCCGGCTTCGACCTCGATGCCGACGCGATCGCCGAGGCCACGCGCAACGCCCGGGCCGAGGGTCTGGCCGACCGGGTGTCGTTCTCGGTCGGCGACGCCCTGGCGCCCCCGCTGACCGGGCCGTTCGACCTGGTGACCATCCTGGAAGGCTTCCACGATCTCCCTCGGCCGGTGGAGGCTCTACGTGCCGTCCGCGGCCTGCTCGCGGCGGGCGGCACGGTCGTGCTGGTCGACGAGCGGGTCGGCGACGAGTTCACCGCGCCGGCCCCGGAGCTGGAGCGCTACCACTACGCCTGGAGCCTGCTGTCCTGCCTGCCCGGCGCGATGGGCGACCCGGGGACGGCCGCCACCGGCGCGGTGATGCGGCTCCCCACCCTGCGGCGGTACGCCGAGGAGGCGGGCTTCCGGACCGTCGAGGTGCTGCCGATCGAGACCGAGACCTGGCGGTTCTACCGGCTGCACCTCTGAGCTCCCGTCCACTTGCCGGTGCGGCCTAGTCTCGACCGCGATGCGGGCAGGACGGTGCGGACCCTTCGCGGCGGCGACGCTGGTCGTTCTGCTGCTCGCGGGCTGCTCGACGCCGACGGCCGCGGACGGCCGGAGTCCGGCATCGGAGCACACCGTCTCGGTCTCCGCGCGCCCATCCTCGGCCGGTCCCTCAGCGACAGCCCCGGCGAGCGCGACCGTCACCCCGACCCCGACCGCCGCACCCACGCGGACCGAACCGCCCGTCCTGGCCAGTGACGGCCGCCCGCGCGAGGCCCGGCTGAGCATCCCCGCCCTCGGCCTGGAGCGGCTGCGCGTCCGGCCCTACCGCGGCACCCCGGACGACGCGCGCGGCACCAGGATCCAGGACGGCGGGATCGCGGCCAGCCCGTACGGCGCGGGCGGCACCGTCGGCGTCGGTGGGATCGGCAACTACCTCATCACCGGTCACCGCACCTCCTCGACCAGGCCGTTCGCCCGGCTGCCCGGGCTGAAGAAGGGCGCCAAGGTCCACCTGGTCGCCGGGGGGAAGCGCTACACCTACGAGATCACGGCGACCCGGATCACCTCGTTCCGGTCGAAGCGGTCGCTGGCCCGGCAGTCCGCGGCGGTTCCGGGCAGGATCGGCGTCGAGCCGACGCAGGCGATGATCACCCTGTCGACCTGCCGCACGCCGGAGGACCACGCCGAGGGCAACTTCTGGTCCGATCGCTTCGACAACCCCGAACACCGCATCGACAAGATCGGCGTCCTCGTCCGCATCGACGCCGTCTAACCTCTCGACAGCCAACTGTGCACCTGCGACACCGAATGGGGTGAAACAGCGGCCAACGGTGCCGCAACTGCACAGTTGGCCCGTCAGCTGACGGGGGCGATGTTCTGGTTGCCCCGGAAGAAGTTGTCCGGGTCGTACTTGCGCTTCAGCCTCTGCAGCCGGTCGTACTTCTCCGGCCCGTAGGCCTGCCGGACGCGGTCGGCACCCTCGTCGCCCAGGAAGTTGACGTAGACGCCCTGGTGCCACGGCGCCAGGGCCGACCAGAAGTCGCGGACCCAGCTCCGCTCCTCCTCGAAGCCCTCGGCGCTCATCGTGCAGGCGCCGATGTTGTAGCTGAACCCGGCCGTCCGGCCGTTGAACGCCGACTCCTCCTCGCCCACCCGGCTGACCGCGCCGCCCATCTGCCAGATCGGGAACGAGGTCAGCGGCGAGGAGATCCGCAACGAGTGCTCGGCGGTGATGTCGATGATCTCGTCGGTCAGCGTGGCGACGTCGCAGGCCTTGAAGTAGTACCAGCGACCATGCGGGAAGGCCGGATCGAACATCTCCTGATGGGCCAGGTACGGCTTCGGTTGGCAGACGTCGACCACGGGCGAGCTGAACCGGCGTAGCGGACGGAGGACCCGCTCACCCTCCTCCGGATCGCCCACCCAGCAGCAGACCACCACGACCACCGGCTCACCGCGGAACTCCGCCGGGATGAAGTCCAGCGGTGGCGCCTTGCGGTGGACAACGATGGTCATCAGCTCGTCCGGCGCCCCGGCGACCCAGTCGCGGTAGAAGCGCAGGACCTCGGCCGACTTCGACATCGGCCAGACGATCGGCCCGGCGAGCACCTGGGTGCCCAACGGCACGCAGCGGAACTCGAACTCGGTGACGATGCCGAAGTTGCCGCCACCCCCGCGTACGCCCCAGAAGAGGTCAGCGTTCTGCTCCGCGCTCGCCCGGACGAACTCACCCGTGGCCGTGACGACGTCGACCGAGATGAGCTGGTCGATCGACAGTCCGTGCTTGCGCATGATCCAGCCGATGCCGCCGCCCAGGGTCAGACCGGCGACACCGGTGTGGCTGACGATGCCGGACGGTACGGCGAGCCCGAACGCCTGGGTCTCCCGGTCCAGCTCGCCGAGCAGCACGCCGGCCTGGACGCGGGCCACCCGGGTCTCGGGATCGACCCGGACCCCCTTCATCAGGGAGAGGTCGACGACCAGGGCGCCATCGGCCACCGACAGCCCAGGGAAAGAGTGGCCTCCGCCGCGAACGGCCACCGGCAGTCCACTGGCCCGCGCGTACCGGACTGCGGCCACGACGTCCGCCACATCGGCGCACCGGACGATCGCGGCCGGCCGCCGGTCGATCGAGCCGTTCCAGACCTGCCGGGCCGCCCCATAGTCGGGATCGTCCGGTGCGATGAGCTGTCCCCGAAGGGCGAGGCCGGGCATCGGCGTCGCTGGCGCCGTCATCTTCGCAGTGTGACAGCAGAACCGGAGCCGCGGCTAGAGTCTGCCCCTCCCTCTCGAGAACCGGTCACAAGCAACAGCGGTCCAGGCCGGATCTCTGCCGTTCGTGACCGGTTTCCGAGGAAGAGGGGTCGGTCAGGTCTGGATCGGGGCCCACTCCGGTCCGGTGCGGCCGAGCGACTCGTCCAGCTTGGCGAACAGCGGCGTCGGCTTGGCCAGCGGCGTGCCGGGGGTGATCGGCCGGGACTCCCAGACGGCCTGCTCCTCGGCGTACGCGCCCATGATCACCGGGTAGTTCGGTCCTCCCTCCTCGCCGACCTTGCGGACCTCCGGTTGCGCGGCCCAGACGCCGGTGCCACCCAGGGCGGCATGCACTGACTGCGCGGCGTGCGGCAGGAACGGGGTGAGCAGCGCGTTGGCGTCCGAGACCGCCTGCAGCGCGGTGTGCAGCACCGTGTCCCGCCGACCGGGGTCGCCCGCGAGCTTCCACGGCTCGGTGTCGGAGAGGTACTTGTTGGCCGCGCCGACCACCCGCATGGCCTCACCGATCGCCATCTTGAACCGGTTGCGGCCCAGCAGCTCACCGATGGTGCCGAACGCGGCCGCCGACTGGTCCAGCAGGGCCCGGTCTACGTCCAGCAGGGTGCCCGGCGCGGGGATCCCGCCGTTGTTCTTGTGGGCCATGGAGATGGACCGGTTGACCAGGTTGCCCCACTCGTTGGCCAGCTCGAAGTTGGTGCGACGGACGAACTCCTCCCAGGTGAAGTCGGTGTCGGTGGTCTCCGGCCCGGCGACGGCGATGAAGTAACGCAGCGCGTCCGGCCCGAACTCCCGCAGGAAGTCGCCGACGTAGATCACCCGACCACGGCTGGTGGAGAACTTCGACCCGCTCATGGTCAGGTACTCGCTGGAGACGACCTCGTCCGGCAGCCGCAGCTCGCCCATCGGCCCGATGGTGCCGCCGTGGTCTCCGGCGCCGTTGTGGCCGAGCAGGATGCCCGGCCAGATGACCGAATGGAAGACGATGTTGTCCTTGCCCATGAAGTAGTAGCCGAGGGCGTCGGGGTCGAGCCACCACTGCTGCCAGGCGTCCGGGTCCCCGCTGCGCGCCGCCCACTCCACCGAGGCGGACAGGTACCCGATCACCGCGTCGAACCAGACGTAGAGGCGCTTCATCGGCTGGTCCCGCCAACCGTCCAGCGGCACCGGCACGCCCCAGTCCAGGTCCCGGGTGATCGCCCGCGGCCGCAGGTCCTCCAGCAGGTTCTGGCTGAACTTGAGCACGTTCGGCCGCCAGTCGGTGCGGGCGGCCAGCCACTTGCCCAGCGCCCCGGACAGCGCCGGCAGGTCGAGGAAGTAGTGCTCGGTCTCGATGAACTTCGGTGTCTCGCCGTTGATCCGCGAGCGCGGGTTGATCAGGTCGGCCGGGTCGAGCTGGTTGCCGCAGTTGTCGCACTGGTCCCCGCGAGCGCTCGGGTAGCCGCAGATCGGGCAGGTGCCCTCGATGTAGCGGTCCGGGAGCGTACGCCCCGTGCTCGGGCTCACCGCCCCGAGCTGGGTCTTGGGCACCACGTACCCGTTCTTGTGCAGGCCCCGGAACAGCTCCTGGGTGACCCGGTAGTGGTTGCGGGTGGTGGTCCGGGTGAACAGGTCGTACGACAGCCCCAGGCCGGCCAGGTCGTCGACGATGACCCTGTTGTACTTGTCCGCCGCCTCCCGGGGCGTCAGCCCCTCCTGCTCGGCCTGGACCAGGATCGGCGTCCCGTGCTCGTCGGTGCCGGAAACCATGAGCACGTCGCGGCCGCTCATCCGCATGTACCGGGAGAAGACGTCCGACGGGACCCCGAATCCGGAGACATGACCGATGTGTCGCGGGCCGTTGGCGTACGGCCACGCGACGGCGGTCAGCACGCGCGCACTCATGCGGCCACCCTAGTGGCCGACTCGTCCGGCCCTGCGACGTTTTGTAGCGTGCTGCAACGGTCGAACGACGTCGGAGGGACAGTGGACGAGGCTGCGCTGGTCGCCACGCTGAACGAGCTGATGGCGGTGCCCAGCATCGGCGGCACCCCGGACGAGATCGAGATCCAGCAGCTTCTGGCCGAGCGGCTGACCGCGCTGGGGCTCATCGTCGACCTGTGGCCGATCGACCTCCCCGAGCTGCGCGGCCGGCCCGACTTCCCCGGCGAGGAGGTCGACCGCACCCAGGCCTGGGGCTTGGTGGCCACGCACCGGCCGGACCAGCGATCCGGGCTGATCCTGCAGGGTCACGTCGACGTGGTACCCCCGGGCGATCTCTCCCGGTGGTCCCACGGCCCGTTCGCGCCCGCGGTGAGCAACGGCCGGGTCGTGGGCCGGGGCGCCTGCGACATGAAGGGCGGCGTGGCCGCCATCCTCGCGGCCGTCGAGGTGGCGCTGGGCGGCGGGTCGGAGGTGCCGCCGTTCGCCGTGCACCTCGTCGTCGGGGAGGAGGACGGCGGACTCGGCGCGTACGCCACCCTGGCCCGCGGCCACACCGGGGACACCTGCGTCATCCCCGAGCCGACCGAGCTGCGGCTGGTCACCGCGAACGCGGGCTCCTTGACCTTCCGGATCGAGGTCCCCGGCCAGGCGACCCACGGCAGCACGCGTTACGAGGGCCATTCGGCGATCGACGCGTACCTACCGATCCACCGGGCCCTGGCCGCCCTCGAGCGACGTCGGAATGCCGACCCCGAGCCGCCGCTGCGCGACTACCCGATCGCCTATCCCCTGTCGGTCGGACGGTTGCAGGCCGGGGACTGGGCGAGCAGCGTGCCGGACCGGCTGCTCGTCGAGGGTCGCTACGGCATCCGGATCACCGAGGACCCGGCGGCGGCGCGGGCCGAGCTGGAGGAGGCCGTGGCCGAGGCGGCGCAGCACGAGCCGTACCTGCGCGACCACCCGCCGCGCGTGACCTGGCCGGGCGGGGTGTTCCGAGGCGGCCAGCTGACGCCCGGACATCCGTTGGCGACCAAGGTCGCCGAGGCCCACCAGCGGGTGACCGGTCGGGAGATCGGCCCAGACCGGGGAGCCTCGTACGGCAGCGACCTGCGGCTCTACGCCGGAGGCGGCATCCCGACTCTGCACTACGGGCCGGGCAGTCCTCGACAGGCGCATGGCCCGGACGAGTCCGTGCCGATCGAGGAGCTGGTCATCGTCGCCGCGGTCCTGGAGCGGCTCCTGCACACCGGCATCGATCTTACTTAGACACAGTGTCTAGTTTTTCTAGACACTGTGTCTAGATTGCGCTACTGTCCTGTCATGACCCGATCCACTCGCCCGGCAATCGTGCGGGCGGCCGTCGACCGCCTGCGGCGAGGTGACGCCGGGTTCACCTACGAGCGGCTGGCCGCGGACGCCGGGGTCGCCCGGCAGACGCTGTACAGCCGATTCCCGGACCGGGCCGAGCTGATCATCGCGGCGGTCGACGAGCTGCGGGCGGAGGTCCCCGAGCTGGACGAGCTCACCACCGCCGTCCAGCTCGCCCCATCCGGCCGGGCCGCCCTCGAGGCGCTGCTCGACCTGCACGTCGCCTTCACGCCGCGGATGCTGAACGCGCTGTCCGCGGTCGAGGCGCAGCGGGCAGTGTCCCCGGGGCTCTCTTCGGCCTTCGAGCGTCGCGCCTCCGGCCGCCGACAGCTGGTCCGCTCGGTGGTCACCCGGCTGCAGGCCGAGGGAGACCTGGCGTCCGGCTGGTCGGTCGACGAGGCGTCCGACCTGCTCGGCGCCCTGCTCACCGGCGCCTTCGCGGCTGAGCTGATGAACGAACGCCGCTGGAGCGCCGCCCAGCTCCGCCACGGCCTGCACCGCACCCTGACCCGAGCCCTGCTCCGACCCGATCAGCAGGCCGAGCCAACCACCACCAACCCAGGAGGACCAGCATGACCACCGATCCGCACACCGTCGCCAGCGACTTCTACGGGAAGATCGAGAAGGCCTGGAACGCCGCCGACGGCGCGGCGTTCGCCGAACCGTTCGCCGCCGACGCCTCCTTCGTCGACATTCGCGGTCAGGCCCACGACGGCACGGCGGCGATCGGCGGCGGCCACCAGGGCATCTTCGCCACCGTCTACCGCGGCAGCACCGTGCAGTACGACCTGGACACGGCGCGCAACATCACCGGCTCGGTGGTCCTGACCCGGGCCCGAGCCACCCTCACGGTGCCCGGCGGACCGTTGGCCGGGACCCACCACTCGCTGCTCACAGCAGTGCTGCAGGAGACCGGTGACGGCTGGCTCGCCGTTGCCTTCCACAACACTCTGGTCGGCGGCCAGCCGCAGCCGCGCGGCGAGTAGCCGGCCGCCACTCAACCGGCGTACGCGGCGATCCGCTCGGCGAGGGCCTGCCGGACCGGCCAGGGGGCGAACGCCGCCCGGGCCGCGTTCAGGGTGAGCCGCCGTACGCCCTCGAGGTCGTAGCCGAGCACGCCGCAGAGCAGGTGGAACTCGTCCGACAGCCGGGTGCCGGTCATCAGCTGGTCGTCGCAGTTGACCGTGACCGCGAAGCCGAGCTCGTCGAGCATCCGGATCGGGTGCTCGGCGACCGAGTGGACGGCACCGGTCTGGACGTTCGAGGCCGGGCACATCTCCAGCGGCACCTGCCGGTCCCGGACGTACGCGGCCAGCCGGCCGAGCGTCGGGGTGCCGTCGCTGTCGATGGTGATGTCGTCGACGATCCGTACGCCGTGGCCGATCCGGTGGGCCGCGCACTGCTGCACCGCCGACCAGATCGAGTCGGCCCCGGCCGCCTCACCGGCGTGGATGGTGTAGACGGCGTTCTGCTCGCGCAGGTAGCGGAAGGCGGGCAGGAAGCGGTCCGGCGGAAAGCCGTCCTCGGCCCCGGCGATGTCGAAGGCGCAGACCCCCTGGTCGCGGTAGGCCACCGCCAGCTCGGCGATCTCGGTGGTCGGCTCGGCGTGGCGCATCGAGGTGACGATCTGCTGCACCGCGATCGTCCGGCCGTCAGCCGCGGCGCTGCTCACTCCCTCGGCCAGCCCGTCCCGGACCGCCTCGATCGCGTCGATCAGGCCCAGTCCGCCGGCGGTGTGCTGCTCCGGCGCCCACCGGGCCTCGCCGTAGATCACCCCGTCCGCGGCCAGGTCCTCGACGAACTCCCGGGCCACCCGGCGCAGGTTGTCCGCGGTCTGCATCACCGCGACGGTGTGGTCGAACGTCTCCAGGAAGAGCTCCAGCGAGCCCGAGCCGGCCGCCTCGCGGAACCACGCGGCGAGGTCCTCGGGGTTGTCGGCCGGCAGCGGGTGGTCGATCTCGCCGGCCAGCTCGAGCACGGTCTGCGGCCGCAGCGCCCCGTCCAGGTGGTCGTGCAGCGACACCTTGGGAAAGGCGCGCAGGGTCTCCAGGTCCACGGTCATGGTCTCAGGCTCCGTTCTCCGGGCGGGTCAACGGTCCGGACATCACGCCACGCCCGGCGGGGGGCCAAGGGGTTCGCCCCCCTTGCCGTACTCGGCTAGGTGGTCGGGGCCGAAGGCCTGTGGCAGCACCGCGGTCATCGGCAGGATGCCCTCCGGCGTGTCGAGCATCAGCTCCGGTCCGCCATGCTCCCACAGCAGCTGACGGCAGCGTCCGCACGGCATCAGCGCCGCCCCGTGACCGTCGACACACGCGAAGGCCACCAGCCGACCGCCGCCGCTCGCGGCCAACGCCGACACCAGCCCGCACTCGGCGCACAGCGTCACCCCGTAGGACGCGTTCTCCACGTTGCAGCCGGTGACCACCCGCCCGTCGTCGACCAGGGCGGCCGCCCCCACTGGATAGCGCGAGTAGGGGACGTACGCGTACGCGATCATGCCCCGGGCCGCCGCCCGCAGCCCGTCCCAGTTCACGGCCGTCACTTCTCGTACGGGATGCCGTCGGCGGCGGGTGGGCGGACCCGGCCGACCAGGCCGGCGACGGCGATGATGGTCGCGACGTACGGCAGGATCAGCAGGAACTGGCTCGGCATCGGGGTGCTCAGGGTCTGCAGCTGCGAGGCCATCTGGGTGACGAAGCCGAAGAACAGGCACATCAAGGTGGCCAGCACCGGGTGCCAGCGGCCCATGATCAGCGCGGCCAGCGCGATGAAGCCGTTGCCGACGGTGAACTCCTTGGTGAATGACCCGGTGGAGGCCAGGGTGAAGAACGACCCGCCGAGGCCGCCGAACACGCCGCCGGCCAGCACCGCGGACCAGCGGATCGCGCGGACGCTGATCCCGACGGTGTCGGCGGCCTCGGGGTGCTCCCCCACGGACCGGATCCGCAGGCCCCAGGTGGTCCGGAACAGGATCACCCAGACCACCACGACCGAGACGGCCGCGAGGTAGGCCAGAATCGACTGCTCGAACAGCACCCGGCCGAAGAACGGGATGGCGGACAGGCCGGGGATGGCGATGGGCTCCAGCACCGGGGCCGAGTTGTAGACCCGGGACGCCGGCTGCACCAGCTGGTCGAAGAGGAACCCGGTGACCCCGACGGCCAGCAGGTTGAGCACCACTCCGAGCACCACCTGGTTGACCAGGTAGTTGATCGAGAACAGCGCGAGCAGTGCCGCCATGACTACGCCGGCGATCACCGCGGCGAGCAGGGCGATGGGAATGGACTTGGTCAGGCTGCCGGCCACCGCAGCGGCGAAGGCGGCGGCCAGGAACTGGCCCTCGATCGACACGTTGACCACGCCGGCCCGCTCGCAGAGCACGCCGCACAGGGCGCCGAAGATCAGCGGGGTGGCCAGCGACAAGGTGCCGGCGAACTGGTTGCTCACCGGGAACGGCAGGTCCCGGCCGGCGGCCGCCCAGGTCAGGAAGCCGACCAGGACCGCGATCCCTGCCACCGTGCCGGCCACGGCCGGCAGCCGGCCCCGCATCCGGCCGGACAGGAAGGCGGCCGCCGCGACCAGGCAGAGCACGGCGCAGACCGCCACGGTGGCCAGTCCCGGCGCGGTCAAGGTGGGCAGCTGCACCTCGTCGAACGCGTCGGACAGGGCGAACTGGGCCTGCCCGCTGGTCGAGGCCAGCCCGATCAGCAGCAGAACCCCGACCACCCCGATCAGCCCGCCGGTCGACAGCCGCTGCCGCCGCTTCTCGGCCGACTCGACCGTGCGGGGCGCGGCCACGGAGGTGGCGCCAGTCACGACGTCATCGGTTACGGCGGTCACTTCGCGTGCTCCCGTGTGGTGTTGCGCGCACGGCTGGGGAAGGGGGTCGTCCCCCTTGCGGAGAACACGGCACTCATACCAGCCCGCCCTCCGGCACGGGACCGATGACCTTGGCCCGGCGCGCCTTCACGAACGGGAGGATCCGATGGATCAGGGCCGGCGCGGCCACGAACAGCACGATCAACGCCTGCAACACGGTGGTCAGGGTGAGCGGTGTCTGGGCGATGCTCTGCATGGCCAAGCCGCCGGCGTGCAGGCCGCCGAACAGCAGGCCGGCCAGCACCGTGCCCAGCGGCCGCGACCGGCCGAGCAA
>DATHBQ010000177.1:0-2215 GCA_035296105.1 Propionibacteriaceae bacterium
AAGTAGGGCAGGTCGGCGAAGTACTCCACGCCCTTGTAGAGCCCGTCGCGGTCCCCGAACAGCGCGATCTCGCGCATCCGCAGGTGCTCACGGGCGGCCTGCTCGACGAAGTGCATGTCGGCCCGGGCGTGCGGCACGCTGTCGATCTGCCAGCCCTCGCCCTGCAGCCGCTTGACCACGTTGATCACGTCGCCGTAGATCGACTCGGCCACGAACCCCGCCGCGCGCTGCCGCTTGCCGACGATCATCTCCAGTCCCAGCCGGCGGGCCGGGTCGACCTCGGCCTTGGCCAGATCGGGGAACAGGTAGGACGAGATCGTCGTCGGGCAGGGCTGGTACTCGACCCGGTCCCGGTTCGCCTCGGCGATGTAGGGCTTGATCGTCTCCACCGAGCCGGTGTTGCGCAGCCCGAAGAAGACCGACTTCTCCATGGTCAGGTTGACGTGCTCGTGGAACGGCGGCGCGAAGTCGGCCTGGTCGATGAACCGGTTGTTGCCGACCGAGAACAGGATCAGCGGCTTCTTCAGCCGCTTGAGCTGGTCGACCGAGATGTTCCACTGCCAGCCGGAGCGCTGGTTCGGGTTGGTGTCGCGCAGGAACAGCCCGCCGCCACCGACGACCACCGCGTCGAAGTTGTCGTTGATGTAGTTGACCAGCGCCGGTCCCACCGGGTCGCGCAGCGGCCGGCTGTCGTAGATCTCGAAGGCCTCACCGCCGGCGAAGCCGTTGAAGCTCTGCTTGACCGCCTCGAACAGCAGCGTGTCGCCGTAGTTGCCGTAGGTCTTGATGTCGAAGTGGAAAAGTCGTAGTCGCTTCATCGGGTCTCCGGTTGCACGGCTTCCTGCTCGTCGTCGTCAGCGGGGTCGGGGTCAGGCTCGGGCTGGGGATCAGGTCCCTCCACAACCGCCTCTCGTCCGGGACGGTTGCGCACCAGCCAGATCAGCCAGGCCAGCGCAGCCAGGAACAGTATCAGCGAGGTGTAGTTGTTCAGCCGGAAACCGCCGATCTCGGTCACCGTGTCGATCCGCAGCGCCTCGATCCAGAACCGGCCCGCGGTGTAGAGCACCACATAGAGCGCGAACACCTTCCCGTGACCCAGCCGGAACCGCCGGTCCAGCCAGATCAGCACAGCGGCGGCCGCGAGGCACCAGAGCAGCTCGTAGAGGAACGTCGGGTGGAAGGTGCTGGACTGCTCGAACCCGACGGGACGGTACTGCGGGGCGATCTCCAGCCCCCAGGGCAGCGTGGTCGGCCGGCCGAACAGCTCGGAGTTGAACCAGTTGCCGAGGCGGCCGATGGCCTGGGCGACCAGTAGGCCTGGGGCCGCCGCGTCGAGCAGCGCCGGGAACCGGATCTGGCGCCGCCGCGCGACCAGCCAGCCACCGAGCGCGCCGAGCGCGATCGCCCCCCAGACGCCGAGGCCGCCCTGCCAGATCTTGAGCGCGTCGACCGGGTCGCGCCCGGGTCCGAAGTAGAGGTGGTAGTCGGTGGCCACGTGGTAGAGCCGGGCGCCCACGATGCCCAGCGGTACGGCGACGACGACCACCGTCTCCAGGCCGTCGCTGCTGCCGCCCCGGGCCCGCCACCGCCGGCTGGCGACCACCACCCCCGCCAGGATGCCGACGATGATGCACAGGGCGTACGCCCGGATCGGGAAGCCGCCGACCTCCCAGACCGCTCGGGACGGACTGGGGATGGACAGCAGGGTGAGCATCAGGGGTTGATCATTGTCGCGAGGTCGCCGGGCGTCAACTTCGTCAGGTCGACCGCTGTGCCGTCGATCAGCATCGCCGGCGTGCCGGTGATCCCCCGCTGCGCAGCCGCCGCGTTGATCGACTCCACCCATCCCGCGTGCGTCCGCCCCGTCACGCAGGCGGCGAAGGCCGGGGTCGACCTCGCCCCGACCGCCGCGGGCAGGGCGAGCAGCTGGTCGTCGCTCCAGCGCAGGATCGGGTTGCTGAACAGCCCGAAGAAGTAGCCGGGAGCGAAGCCGGCCTCCGCCGCACAGCCGAAGGCGTTGGCCGCCGCGGTCGAGCCGGGGTCGATGAACGCCATCGGGTACACCTCCAGCCGGATCTGCCCGGCCTGCCGCGCCCCCTCCAGCACCGGCCGGTAGTTCGCCTCGAACTCGGCGCAGTGCGGGCAGTGGAAGTCGACGAACATGCTGACTGTTCGAGGTGCGTCCGCCGCCCCGAGCGTCACCGGTTGGCCCGCC
>DATHBQ010000178.1:0-2823 GCA_035296105.1 Propionibacteriaceae bacterium
CACCCGGGCCGTCGGCGCCGGGAACCGCGCCGAGCCCGAGGAGCCGGACGACGAGCGGACCTGCTTCGAGCGCGACCGCGACCGGATCGTGCACTCCACCGCCTTCCGTCGGCTGGCCGGCAAGACGCAGGTCGTCGTCTATCCCTCCGACCACCAGCGGACCCGGCTTACGCACGCGCTGGAGGTGGCCCAGGTGGCCACGTCGATCGCCCGGACGGTCGGGGTCAACGTCGCCCTCGCCGAGGCGATCGCCCTCGGCCACGACTGCGGTCACGGTCCGGGTGGCCACGCCAGCGAGGACGCCTTCGACGCCTTCGTGCCCGAGGGCTACGACCACGGTCCGTGGGGCGCCGACGTCGTGCTCGCCGGGCAGAACCTGTGCCGGGAGACGCTGGACGGGATCCGCAACCACTCCTGGTCGCGCCCGGCCCCGGGCACGGTCGAGGGGGAGATCGTCAGCTGGGCGGACCGGATCGCGTACTGCGCCCACGACCTGGAGGATGCCGTGCACTCCGGCATCGTCGCGCCGGCCGACCTGCCCGCCGCCGTGGTCGAGGTCTGCGGAGCGACCCGCCGCGAGCAGCTGAACGCCTTCGTCCGCGCCGTGGTCCGGACCGTGGCCGAGCACGGCGAGGTCGGCATGCCGGCGGCGGAGGCCGGGGCGCTGGCCGGCCTGCGGGCGTTCAACTACGAGCGGATCTACGTCCGGCCGGCCTCGGTGGCCCAGTCCCGCGCGGTGATCGACGTGCTGCGGGCGCTGGTCGAGCACTACGCCGCCCGGCCAGACCAGCTACCCGATGTCGTCGACCTCGACCCGGGGAGCGAGCCGGCGGTCCGCGCGGCGGTGACCTACGTGGCCGGGATGACCGACCGCTACGCCTTCGACCGGGCGGTCGAGCTGCTGGCCTGGGATCCGGCCCGACTGCCGCCGTCCGTTACGTCCGCCTGAGTGAGGGTGCTGACCCTCGGTCAGACGGACGCGATGTCATCGGTAAGGGCTTCCGGCGGCCAGAGCGCGGCGCCGGCGTGGCCGAGCAGCAGCTTGGCGTAGTAGACCGGCCCGAACCAAGGCGCGACGGCGGCCGGACCGAGCGCGGAGCCCAGTACGATCCCGCCCAGGGTCAGGGCCACCGCAGCCAGCCGCCGATGCTGGCCGCGGGCGCGCCGGATCACGACGGTGGCCAGCATCAGGTAGCCGTAGCGGGCTACCGCCGCCACTCCGCGGCGCACTGGTGCGCCCGGCGCGCGCCGGTCCAGGACAGCGACGAGCAAGGGGTGCAGATGCGCGGCAGCGAAGCGCAGATGGTGGGCGTCGGTCTGGCCCGACCGCTCGTACCAGCGGGCGCAGGCTCGCGTGTTGTTCGCCACCACGCCACCCCACAGGTCGGCGGCCAGGATCCGCAACAGCACGGCTTCGCCCCGCGGTAGCGCCCGGGCGGCCGGGGTCAGGGAGGGCGCGACGACCAGGCCGGCCAGCCCGGCGCCGAGAGTCAGGCTGTTTCGACGGCCGTCGCCTCTGGGCCGACGAACTCGTCCCAGGCGGTGCGCAGCCGGCTCCGATCGGACGTCACGACCTCACGGTAGTTGGTGAAACTCGGCGAACTTCCGGGCCTCGACGTATCGGGCTGGCCCACCGGCTCTGCCGCGACATGACCCTTCTGACCAGGGCCTGCGCTAGCGTCGGTCGCGTGCTGGCCCGGATGTGGGGAATCGGCCGATCGTTGGCGATCTACCACGGCCAACCGGGTCGGCACGGTCGGCTGCGCCGGTTCTACGGGCAGTTCCTCCGCCCGGGTGACCTCGGCTTCGATGTCGGAGCCCACGTCGGCAACCGGGTCCGGGCCTGGCGGTCGCTCGGCGCCCGGGTGGTGGCCATCGAGCCGCAGCCCGACTTCGTCCGGGTGCTGCAGATCCTGTTCGGCCGCGACCCCGAGGTCGCCGTGCTGGCCAAGGCAGTGGGGGCACACTGTGGCCGGGAGGCGCTGCGGATCGCCACGGCGACCCCGACCGTGTCGTCGCTGTCGCCGGCATGGATGGGCACCGTCGCCGCCGACCGCCGCTTCGGCGGCGTCCACTGGGACCGCGCGGTCGAGGTCGACGTGGTGACCCTCGACTCGCTGATCGCGGCGTACGGCCGCCCGGCGTTCTGCAAGATCGACGTGGAGGGGTTCGAGGCGGAGGTGCTGAGCGGACTGAGCCGCCCCGTTGCCGCGCTGTCGTTCGAGTACCTGCCACAGGCCCACGACGCCGGCCTGGCCGTGCTGGCCCAGGTGGAGCGCCTCGGCGCATCCGCGGGCGGCTACGCCTACAACTACTCACCGGTCGAGACGATGCGGTTCGCCGCCGACGCGTGGCTCGATGCGGCCGGCCTGGAGCGGCTGCTCGGTCGGATCCGCCCGCAGGGCCACTCCGGAGACGTATACGCGCGGCTGAAATCTCCGGAGTGACCGCGATGACCGGTCGGCCACGCAGGGCGATGAACCTGAGGACCCCCCGCCTCGTGCCTTCGGATAGGAGGTGCGTGCGATGACCGCCGAGCGCGGCGTCCAGGTCCAGGTCCGGCGGCAGCTCGCCACTGCCGCGGCCGGCCAGGCTGCGCTGCTCGCTGCACTGACCTTAGGCGCCGGCCTCGGTGCGGCCGGCCTGCTGGCCGGCGTCGCCTACATCACCACCGTGTGCGCCCTGCTGGTCCGGGCCGTCCGCCGCGCCGATCGGGCCACGGGGGGCTGGGTGCCTGGGGATGGTGGGCTCGGACCGGCCAATCTGATCACGCTGACCCGAGCGGTGCTGATCGGCGGGGTGACCGCCCTGGCCGTAGACCGG
>DATHBQ010000179.1:0-5207 GCA_035296105.1 Propionibacteriaceae bacterium
CGCGGACCGCGGTCGCTGGACCGACGGACGGCTCGAGGTGCTGGGCCGACGGGACCAGGTGGTGATCACCGGAGGGCTCAACGTCGACCTGGCGGAGGTGGAGTCGGTGGTGCGGAGCTGGGCGGAGCGGTCCGGTGGGGACGCCGTGGTCGTCGGCGTCCCCGATCCCGAGTGGGGTACCAAGATCGTGGCGGTGACCGACGGGGCGGGCGACCTGGCCGACCTGCAGCGCACGGTGCGACGGGCGCTCCCTGCCTACGCCGCCCCGCGCGCCCTGGTCAGCGTCAAGCGCCTGCCCCGGTTGGCCAGCGGCAAGCCGGACCGCCGGGCCATCCGGGCGCTCGTGGCCAGCGGCGAACCTCCGGGGTCGCCCGAATGACCGAGCTGACGAACCGGGCCACACCGGCCCAGTGGGTGGCCGGGGCCCGGCCGCGGACGCTGCCGGCCGCGATCGCGCCGGTGCTCGCCGGATCCGGACTGGCCTTCTTCGTCGGGTCCTTCCGACCGCTGGCTGCGCTGCTGGCCCTGGTGGTCAGCCTCGCCCTGCAGGTCGGGGTGAACTACGCCAACGACTACTCCGACGGCATCCGAGGCACGGATGCGGAGCGGATCGGGCCGCTCCGGCTCGTCGGCTCCGGCCTGGCGACTCCTCGCACCGTCAAGCGGGCGGCGTTCACCAGCTTTGTCGTCGCCGGACTGGCCGGACTGGGGTTGGTGACCATCACCCGGCAGTGGTGGCTGCTCGCCGTGGGCGTGGCCTGCGTGCTGGCCGCCTGGTTCTACACCGGCGGGCGGCACCCGTACGGCTACCGCGGCCTGGGCGAGGTGTTCGTGTTCGTCTTCTTCGGCCTCGTGGCGGTGGGCGGGACCGCGTACGTGCAGGTCGGCCGGGTGTCGGTGGCGACCCTGCTGACCGGAGTGGCGATCGGCGCGCTGGCCTGCGCGATCCTGGTGGCCAACAACCTCCGCGACATCGCCGGGGACAGCAGGGCCGGCAAGCGGACCCTGGCCACTCGGCTCGGTCCGCACCGGACCCGCCTGCTCTACGCCGGGCTGGCCGGCCTGGCGGCGGTCGCGCTGACCGGCGTCGCAGCACTCACCTCGGCCTGGGCCCTGCTGGGCCTCGGCGGGCTCCTGCTGCTCGCTCCCGCACTGCGGACCGTGCTGTCGGCCGGACAGGGTCCGGCGCTGATCGCGGTGCTCAGGACCACCGGTCTGGCCGAGCTGCTCAGCGCCGTCGGACTGGCCGCCGGCCTGGTGCTGGCGACCATTGCCTAGCCGGTGGCCTCCGCGCATACTCTGGGGTTATGGGGCGGTATCTGCCGATCATCATCATCGCTTTGCTGATGATCTACTGCGTGGTCGAGGTCGCCCAGGCGCCGCGGTTCGCCGTCCGCCGGATGCCGCGCTGGGCGTGGGCCACCGCGGTGATCTGCCTGCCGCTGGCCGGCGCGGTCGGCTGGCTCTTCCTGGGCCGGCCCAACGCCGAGTCGCTGGGGAAGAGGAAGAAACCGGAGCGACGGCCGGCCGCCCCGGACGACGACCCGGACTTCCTTCGCGGCCTGGGCTAGCTGCGCCCGCCGACGACGGAGGACGGCCGGGGCGGACGCGGTCGGTATCGTTCATCGGGTGACATTGCCCCTGTCAGTCCCCCACTCGCCAGGCCTTCACCCCATCCGGTCGACATAAGTTGGCTTACGGCCAGGCCGCCCCGATGATCTCCCGGGTGGTCGCGGCATCCGCCCTGTCCAACCTCGGAGACGGTCTCCGTGTGGTTGCGCTGCCCTTGCTGGCCGCCGCCCTCACCCCTGATCCGTTGCTGGTGAGCGGCCTTGTCGTGGCCGGCTACCTGCCCTGGGTGCTGTTCGGGCTGCCCATCGGCTCCCTTGTCGACCGGGGCCGGCCTGAGGTCTTCATGCTGGTGACCAACATCGGCCGCGCCGTCCTGCTGGGGTTGCTGACGGTCGGCCTGGCGAGTGGAGCGACCTCCATCTGGCTGCTCTACGTCGTGGCCTTCCTGCTCGGCATCGGGGAGGCGGCCTACGACAACGCCAGCCAGTCGCTGGTGCCACGGCTCGTGCCCGACCGGCGGCTTGAGTCCGCCAACGCCGCCCTGGTCACCGCTGAGCGGGTCGGCCAGGACCTGATCGGTCCGGCGGTCGCCGGCGTGCTGTTCACCGTGGCCGTGGCGCTGCCCTTCGGACTCAACGCCGTGCTGGTCGCCGTGGCGGCCGCGCTGCTGATCGGGATCACCTCGGCGGCGCCTCGGCTCACGGGGCGCGGCGGTGTCCTCACCGAGACGGTGGCCGGGATGCGCTGGTTGTGGCAGGACCGGTTCGTCCGGCGGCTGATCCTCACCGGCGCCTGTCTGGTCTTCACGACCTCGGTCTGGGAGTCCACTCTCGTGCTGCTGGCCACGGGGCCGGTGGGGCTGTCCGCCGCCGGCTACGGGCTGGTGCTGGGCGTCGGGGGGCTGGGCGGAGTGGCCGGCGCGGTGGCCACGCCGTATCTGGTGGCTCGGCTGGACCGATGGCGACTACAGCTCGGCAGCCTGGGGCTCTGCGGCGTCGTGGACCTGCTGCTTGCCGTCGCCCCCAGCCCGGTCACGGTGGCGTTGGCTTGGGGCGGGATCGGCTTCGGCTTCGCGGTGTGGCACGTCGTCTCCATCTCGACCCGGCAGCGGGTGGTGCCCCCCGAGATCCTCGCGCGCGTGAACAGCGCCGCCCGTACCCTCTCGATCTCGGCGCTGCCGGCCGGCGCACTGGCCGGAGGCATCGTCGCGGACATTGCCGGCCTGCGGGCGCCGGCCGCTATCGCGGCGGCGATGACCCTGGCCCTGCTGGTCGTCTATGCCGTGACGAGCAGACGCGACCGGTCGCTCCTCCGCGCGGCATCGGCCCAGATCGGTCGTTGAGCCGGGTCGGGTCCGGCGTGCGGCCCGAGCCACTGGCGACTACTGCGGAGGAGTGTCGACCTTTTCGGCTTCCTTGGGCTCGGTCACCTGGGCCCTGAACGCCGCACCGACCTCGAACTCCGAGCGGTCCGCGCTCCACTCGGTGTGGAACGAGCCGTCCTTGTCGACCCGCCGATAGGTGTGCGCGCCGAAGAAGTCGCGCTGCGCCTGGATCAGCGCCGCGGGCAGCCGCTCGGCGCGGATGCCGTCGTAGTAGGCCAACGAGGACGAGAAGGCCGGGGTGGGGATACCGTTCTGAGCCGCGCCGGCGACCACCCGTCGCCATGCCGGCAGGCACTCGGCGACCGCGTCGGTGAAGTACCGGTCGGCCAGCAGCAGGGGCAGCTCAGGATTCCGCTCGTACGCCTCGGTGATCCGATTCAGGAAGCGGGCTCGGATGATGCAGCCGCCGCGCCAGATCCGGGCCATCGCCCCACGGTCGATGTTCCAGCTGTACTCCGCACTCGCCGCCGCGATCTGGTCGAAGCCCTGGGAGTAGGCCACGACCTTGGAGGCGTACAGGGCCTGGCGGACGTCCTCGACGAAGGCCTCCTTGTCCTGCACGTTCCAGCCGACCGTGTGGCCCGGCAGTGCGGAACGGGCCGCCTCGCGCTGCGGCACCGAGCCGGACAGCGCCCGGGCGAAGGTGGCCTCGGCGATACCGGTGATCGGCACCCCGAGGTCCAGCCCGTTCTGCACCGTCCAGCGCCCGGTGCCCTTCTGCTCGGCCTGGTCGAGCACGATGTCGACGAACGCGCTCCCGGTCTCCGCGTCGACGTGACCGAGCACCTCGGCGGTGATCTCGATCAGGAACGACTCCAGGTCACCGGAGTTCCAGGTCTCGAAGATCTTGCCGATCTCGGTCGAGCTCGCGCCTGTCGCCTGCTTGATCAGGTCGTACGCCTCGGCGATCAGCTGCATGTCGGCATACTCGATGCCGTTGTGCACCATCTTGACGAAGTGGCCGGCCCCGTCCGGGCCGACGTAGGTGCAGCAGGGATCGCCGTCGACCTTGGCCGCGATGCTCTCCAGCAGCGGGCCGAGGGTCGCGTACGACGTCGGCGAGCCGCCCGGCATGATCGACGGACCGTTCAGCGCACCCTCCTCGCCGCCGGAGACGCCGGTGCCGACGAAGTGCAGACCCAGCTCCTTGAGATGGGCCTCGCGCCGGATGGTGTCCGGGAAGTGCGCGTTGCCGGCGTCGATGATGATGTCGCCCTCGTCGAGCAGGGGGATCAGGTCGTCGATCACCGCGTCCGTCCCCGGCCCGGCCTTGACCATGATGAGCACCCGCCGGGGCCGCTCCAGCGATGCCACGAATTCAGCCATCGACTCGGCGGGGAGGAAAGTCCCCTCGCTGCCGGCCTCGGCGACCAGGGCCTGGGTGCGGGCGAAGGTCCGGTTGTGGATCGCCACCCGGTGCCCGTGGCGGGCGAAGTTACGGGCCAGGTTGCGACCCATCACAGCCAGCCCAGTGACCCCGATCTGTGCCAGTTCTGCCATCCTCGCTGTCCCTCTCTCCGCGCCCGGGCAGTCGTCGATCAAGCCGTCGGCGACCACTGCGTCAGCGTATCCTTCAAGTTCCGGGCCCGTTCAGTCACTATTGACTTCCAGGACATAGGACGTCAGGGGCCGAAGGAGCCTTCATGCTGCAGCCGCTGGGCATCAGTGCCGAGGCCGAGGCTGCCTATGTCGCCCTCGCTCCACTGTCGTCGGCCTCCGTCGACGAGCTGTCCAAGCTGACCGGCGCGACCCCGGACGAGACCCGGGACACGCTGGAGGAGCTGCGCCGGATGGGGCTTGCCGCCGAGTCCTCGACGAACTGGCGGGCGATGCCGCTGCTGGACGTGGTCAACCAGCTCAAGATCCAGCGGCTGAGCGAGATCGAGATGGCCAGTGTGGCGGCGGAGGCACTGGAGAGCCACCTGCTGGCCGCCGGCGAGACCCAGGACGACGAGGTCCAGATTCTGGTCGGCCGGGAGTCGATCGTGTCGGCCTACAGCGACCTGCTGGAGTCGGCGCGGCGGGAAGTCTGTCTGTTCGACAAGGCGCCGTACGTCGAGGCCCGGCCCGACGTGACGGAGGAGGGACTCCGGGACGAGCCGGAATGGCGCGCGCTGGACCGCGGCATCAGCCTGCGGGTGGTCTACAACCCGGGCTTCGATCCCGACCGGCTCACCGAGCTGGGACTGTTCGCTCGCAAGGGCGAACAGTCGCGCACTGCGCCGGTGCCGATGAAGCTGATCCTGATCGA
>DATHBQ010000180.1:0-4317 GCA_035296105.1 Propionibacteriaceae bacterium
GCCCTGGTGAACGACAACACCTACACCAACCTCGCCGCCGCAGCGAACCTGCGGGAGGCGGCCGCCACCGCGGAGCGCTGGCCGGAGGCGGCCGCCGACCTCGGTGTGGCGGCCGAGGAGATCGCCGGGTGGCGCGAGAGCGCCGACCGGGTGGCGGTGCCGTATGACGACGAGCGCGAGATGCCGGAGCAGGACCGCGGTTCGACCCGGCGGCAGCGCTGGGACTTCGCCGCCTCCGCGGAGGAGGACGCCTACCCACTTCACCACCACGCGACGTACTTCGATCTCTACCGCAAGCAGGTGGCCAAGCAGGCCGACCTGGTGCTGGCTCTGCAGTGGTTCGGTGAGCGGTTCTCCTTGGCGGAGAAGGCGGCGGCATTCGCGTACGCCGAGGAGCTCACCGTGCGGGACTCCTCACTGTCGGCCTCCAGCCAGGCCGTGCTCGCGGCCGAGGTCGGTCACCTGGATCTGGCGCACGCGTACCTCCGGGAGGCGGCGCTGGTCGATGTGCAGGACCGCAAGGGCGACACCCGGGACGGGCTGCACATGGCCTCGCTGGCCGGGGCGTGGATCGCCCTGGTCTGCGGCTTCGGCGGCCTGCGCGACCACGGCGACCGGCTCCGGTTCGCGCCCCGGCTGCCGCCCGGGATCGACCGGCTGGCCTTCGCGCTGTCCTGGCGCGGCTGCTGCGTCCATGTCGAGGTCCGCAACCACCACGCCCGCTACGAGGTGGAGGGCGAGGTCGGCGATGGGCTGGCCATCGTGCACCACGGCGACGAGGTGACGCTGCGCACCGGGGAGCCGCTCGAGCTCGATGTGCCGGACCTCAAGCCACTGACCGATCCCCCACAGCAGCCGGTCGGCCGGGCGCCTGAGCCGGTCTGAGGCGACCGGGTTCGCGGCGCGGCGCTCAGGATCGGACCGCGTACTGCAGACAGACGAAACCGCTGGCGAACCTTCGCTCGTCCAGCAGCTCAAGACCCAGCCGGAGTCCGTCCGGGAAGATCGCGGTCCCGCCACCGACCACGGCCGGAGCCAGGAACTGCCGCACCTCGTCCACGAGGCCGTTGCGGAGGGCGGAGGCCGCGAGGTGCGGTCCGCCCACGCTCAGGTCGTACTCGGAGCGGGCCTTGAGGTCGCGTACCCGGTCCGGCTCGAAGGTCGGCTCGATCCGGGTCCGGGCAGTCCCGGCTGCCGCGAGAGTGCTCGAGTAGACGACCTTGTCCGCGCCCGCCCAGATCTCGGCGTACTCCTGCTCGGCCGGCAGCAGGCCGTCCTGCTCGAGGGCGGTCTCCCAGTACCGCATCACCTCATACGTCCGGCGACCCAGCAGGTAGGTACCGATCGGTCGCTCGAGCCCGTTGACGAAGGCATGCACCTCCTGGTCCGGCGCCGCCCAGTCGAAGTGTCCGTCGGCGTCGACCACGTACCCATCCACCGACGTGATGGCGGTGTAGATCAGCTTGGCCATCGTCACTCCGCCACGAGTGCGTTGGCCCGGGCGATCCGGCCGAGCATCTCGGCGCTGGGCTTGACGGTGCGTGCGAACGTGGTGCGGTCGACCGCGACGATGCCGAAGGTCGGGCGGTAGCCCATCATCCACTCGAAGTTGTCCAGCAGGCTCCACACGTAGTAGCCCCGCACGTCGAGACCGGACTCGATGGCGGAATGGACGGCGGACAGCGCTCCGCGGAGGTAGGCGATCCGCCGGGTGTCGTCGTCGGTGGCGATCCCGTTCTCGGTCACCAGCAGGGGTACACCCGGGGCCGACGCCGCGGCGGCGCGCAGGCCCTGGCCGACGGCCTCGGGATAGAACTCCCAGCCGGTCAGCGTCCTCTCGACGTCCTCCGGCACCGGCAGCGGTCCGTCGGTTCCCACGCGGGTGCGGGTGTAGGCCTGCACTCCGAGCCAGTCGTCCGTCCCGGCCTCCTCCAGGAACCGGGTCTCCCGCGGGTACGCGTACGCCGCGGCCTCCTTCTCCGCGCCCGGCTCCGGCTGGAAGGACTGGGTGGCGACGGCCCAGCCGACCCGCGGTCCACCCCAGCCGCGGATGATCTCCACCGCGCGGTGGTGGGCAGCCACGAGGGTGTCGGATACCTCCGGGTCGGGCGCGGGCAGCCCGATCGCCGGAGCGTCCGTCCTGCCGAGGTCGGCGAAGCTGGCGGCGATGTTGGGTTCGTTGATGGTGCACACGTACGGGACGTCGCGCTCCAGGATGGGCCGGACGAACTCGGTCAACCGGACGAAGCGGTCGGCCGCCTCCGGGGCCCGCCAGCCACCGCGGCGGTCGAGCCACCGGGGGATGGTGAAGTGGTGGATCGTCACGTTGGGCACGACTCCGGCCTGTAGGCAGGCGTCCACCATGCGCCGGTAGTGGTCGCGGGCGGCGTAGGAGAACTCACCGTCCTCCGGCTCGATCCGGCTCCACTCCAGGCTGAAGCGGTAGCTCGACAGGCCGATCCCGGCCAGGATCTCGATGTCCTCGCCGTAGCGGTGGTAGCTGTCGCAGGCGTCGCCGCTGACCTCGGCGCAGTGGGTGTCCGGGGTGTGCTCGGCGGCCCACCAGTCGTTGTTGACGTTGCCGCCCTCGATCTGATGAGCAGCGGTCGCCGCGCCCCAGAGGAAGCCATCGGGAAATCGCATGGCCCCCACCATCCCGTACCCGCTCGGACGACGGACAGGGCGCCCCGGTGAAGGAGCGCCCTGGCTGTTGGTCGGGATCTGGTGGTCAGGCGTCGGTCTTGGCCTCGCGCAGCCGCGCCGCCAGGACCAGGGCCGCGGAGATCAGCACCACGTTCTTGATCACGAACTCGCCGATGGTGGTCAGCAGCAGCGGGTTGCCGTTCTGGAAGGCGAGCTCGGGCTGCATCACCAGCACCAGGAAGGTGCCGCAGAGGTGGGCAACGAGGACCGCGCCGACGACGGTGATCGCCCGGCCGATAAGCAGGGCGAGGCCCAGGGCCACCTCGACGCCGCCCAGGAACGGGACGAACCAGGTCGGGTCGAGGAACGGGAGGGTGCCGGCGACGAGATCGCCGACGGGGGTCATGTTCGCGACCTTGAGGGCGCCGAACCAGACGAACACCACGCCGAGCGAGACCCGCAACAGGGTGGGAGCCACTCGGCGCAGGACGGCCACGGCGCGCTGCTCGACGTCGCCGTACAGCGCGATCCCCCGACGGGCCAGGGAGAGCGGCTCTGAGGTGAGAACAGTCATGATCATCCTTCGTGTCGTAGGGGAGCAGCCATCCCCAGCTGCTCGACTCGGAGGACAAGAGAGGAGTGCGAATCCCTGCGTACGCACAAATGTGCAGATGTCCTGGACGACCGCTACCGCGCTGGCCTGGCTGCGGACGCCGACCCGACGCTGCGCTGGCCGGTCGAGCGGGACCTCCCCGAGGTACTCAGGTACGCCGGTCGGGAGGGGGCAACCCTTGGCGGCCGGCCAGCGTACGGGTACGCACGAGCTCTTCGGCGATGTGGTGCAGCTTACGGTTGGTGTTCTGGCTGACCCGGATGAGGATCTGGAACGCGCGTTCGCCGTCGATGGTGTAGCGCTCCATCAGGATGCCCTTCGCCTGGCCGATCAGGTCGCGGCTGCGGACCGACTCGTTCAGCTGGGCCTGTTTCCGGAGGCCGGCGAAGGCGATGGCCGCGTGTCCGGCGTAGAGCTGGCCGACGAGTTCGGACTCGTCGGTGAAGGCATTCGGTCTGCGTGAGAAGAGGTTGAGGGCGCCGAGCGTCTCGCCTCGGGCGGACAGCAGTAGCGACAGGATGCTGGCCGCACCCAGGACGCTGGCCCGCGGAGCGAACCGCGGCCAGCGATCCTCCGCGGTGAGATCGCCGGTCCGGACGGTCCGTTGGTCGCGGATCGAGTCCAGGCACGGGCCTTCCTGGACGTCGAGCTGGAGGTTGTCGACCAACGAGGGGAGGTCGCCGATCGGTGCGTGGAGGCGAATGTGCCGCCCGGCGAGCAGGCCGATCGAGCCCTCCGTCGCGCCGGGCACCAGGGCCACCGCCCCCTGCACGATGGCGTCCAGCAGGGTCTCCGGATCGTCATGCTGGTCCAGGTCCCGGGCCAGCCGGCCCAACGCTGCGGCGAGAGAGTCGGCGCGAGCCGGTCCGGTACCGATCGACGAGGGCTGTCCCCGACCTACGACCCGAAGGCTGTTGATGACCATCGCGCGCGCACCCCTTCCTTCTGCGGCCGGCGGCAAGAACTGCGCGAGCTCTCACCCCAACCTAGTGCCGATCGACTTACGCTGTAAGCCACCGAAGCCTTACATCGTAAGCCGATGGCTTACGCTGTAAGTCAAG
>DATHBQ010000181.1:0-2641 GCA_035296105.1 Propionibacteriaceae bacterium
TCGCCGGGGCCGGCGATGAAGCCGTCCAGCGACATGGCTCTGTTCACAACGACCTTGCCCAGGCCAGCGTCCGTAGCGCTCATGCCGATGACGACCCTGCGCAAGTCACGAACTCATCGGCTCGGGCGAACAATCCCGGGACCGCCGCGGAACGACCGCACCGAGCGCAAGGCCGTACCTGCTCGGTTGCCACACCGGGCATGCTAACGCCCTGCTAGCCGGCGTCCGAACACCGACGGACGAAGACGGACGTAGCAACACAGAAGGCGGACGGCCTTGATACGAATCGACCGCAACCTCAACCAACCCATTTGTGCGAGCACGAAAGGGTGGATCCAGGCGAGAATCTGGTCAGCGGCGGAGACTACCAAGGGGAACCTCGGGGCCGACATACGCGGAGGCCGGAGGCACCTGTGACACCTGACAACCCGCACGACGCCCTGAGAAGGGTTCAGGCCGAGCTGGGCGATCTGTCCGCCAGACTGGCGTACCTGGCGGAGAACGTCCGGACGGTCTCGGCCGCGTTGCTGCCCAGCCCGCCCGCCGTCGGCGGTCAGCCGCAGCCGACCGACCCACCACCGCACGCGCCCCAGCCCGCCGGGGCCGGCAGTCAGCCAATCCGTTACCCGCCGCCTGCGCCTCCACCTACCGGGGACGCACCGCTAACCCCCTCGTACGGGACACCACCACCCACTCCCTACGCATCGCCGGCGAACGACCGGCCCCGGCCGCTGTTCGGACCACTGCCGACTTCGCTACCGGTGTCCGCCGAGCCGCGCCGGCGCCTGCGGATCTCGGTCGCAGACGTCTTCGCCGCCGTCGGTTCCGCCATCACCCTGATCGGCGTCACCTTCGTCCTCGTTCTTCCGCAGGACGGGGTGCTCGGGCAGCTTCCTCGGGTGGCGATCGCGGTCGCGCTTGCCGCCGCCGCCATAGCTGCCGCCATCTGGCAGCACGCCAAGGATCCGCGGAACCTGGGCGCTCAGGCGCTGATGGCGACCGGTTTCGCCTCGGCGTACCTGTGCGTGCTCGCCGTCACGGTGCTGTTCGTGCGGCCGGACGGTCGAGGTCTGCTGCCCGACGCGGTAGGCCTCACGCTGGCCGGCCTGATCAGCATGGGCGGGCTCTGGACCGCATCTCGCTGGAACAGCCAGTGGCTCGGTGTGCTGGCCGTCCTCGGCAGTCTTGTGCTGGCCCCGTTCGTGGTGCAGCCGGACCTGATCTGGGGTGTCGGCTTCATGATCCTGCTGACGATCGTGACCGCCCCGTTCCAGCTCGGCCGGACCTGGGTGGCCCTGATGGCGGCCCGAGTCAAGCCGACCGCGCTGGTGCTCTTCGGCGCAGCCGCGGTCGCCCATCCCAGCCTCGCCGAGAACGCCACAGTCACTCTGGCTCTGGCAGCGATCCTTGCTGTCGCCGGGCTGGGGATGGCGGTCTTGCACCAGCACGACGCTCGGCGTAACCAAGTGGCCTCGGCGATCGCGCTCGTGCTCATGGCGGCTCCCGCAGCAGCCGCGTGCTGGCTGGCGGAACGGCCCTTCGCCGCGGTCATCTGCGGTGTGCTGGGTCTGCTGTACGGGCTCTGCGGCCTGTTGCCGGGCCGCTTCTCCGCGGTGCTCCGGTCTGCGGCCGTGCCGGTCGGCGCGCTGTTCGCCGGGTTCGCGCTACTGCGTCTCACCGACGGCGCGTACGGGGGCTCGATCTCCTTCGGACTGGCGGTCGCCTACCTTGCGCTGGCCTCCCGGACCCGGTTCAGGCCTGTGCTCGTCGTCGGCCTGGTGTCCGCCGTTCTCGGGGCGCTGAACTGGCTTCCGCTGCTGGTGGCCACGCTGTCAGCCAGTGAGGCCGTCATCCAGGGCGCCGAGGCGGTGGCCACTTCGCTGCTCGGACTGGCGGCGGCTCTGGTGGCCGCGCCGGCCTTGCGGGCCTTCGGTGTACCCGGGTCCTGGCGCACGTCGGTGACTTGGCTGGCCTCGGTGGCCTTCGGCTCCGTCGCCGTCGTGATCGCCGGAACCCAGATCGCGCGGCTGCTGGCCCGGCCCACGGCCGGCTTCCAAGCGGCCCACGCTCTGGTGACCGTGACCTGGCTCGTGCTCTGCGTGGTGCTGCTGCGGCTGGGGCTCCGGCCGGATGGTGACGGTTCGGTCGCCGTCCGGCTCGCGCTGGTGCTGGCCGTCGCCGCGGTCGCCAAGCTGTTCCTGTTCGACTTGGCGACGCTGCCGGGCCTTGTCCGGGCGCTCGCGTTCATGGCCGTCGGTGTGCTGCTGCTGGTGATCGGTACGTGGTACTACCGACAGCTCGATCGGGTCCGGCGGGGCGCCAAGGCTCCCGCCGACCTAGCCACGCCGACAGCACCCACACCTGCAGGTAGCTGAGCGGGTGGACCAGCGAGGGCGGCCTGATGCTCATGTTCGAGCACAAGCCGATTCTGGTCACTCTAGGTACGTCCATCGTGGTGGAGCCCTCATAACCGGCAGTCCAGACATCCCGGTCTGCGACCCGCCCGAGGAGGAAGATCATGGCCACTTTGATCATGAAGTCGATCGAGTGCATCCGCGCGAACGATGTCACCGGCTCGGACGAGCCCTACCTGACCGTCGATGCTCAGCCGGTGTGGAGCGGGTCGATGAAGAAGGCCGAG
>DATHBQ010000182.1:0-3769 GCA_035296105.1 Propionibacteriaceae bacterium
CCGGTGTAGCCGGACGGGTGGTGCACCCGGGCGCGGTTGGCCGCGTCGACCAAGCGGGCCACCGGGACCACCAGCACCGACGCGACCTCCCGGGCGTCGACCGCCCCGACCGGGCTCGGCCTGGCCCACCAGCCGACCACCCCGGTGACGTCGAACCCGCTGACCTCGACGTGGGCCGGCGGCAGCTGGCCGAGGATGTCGATGCCCGTGGGATCGACCCCGACCTCCTCGTTCGCCTCCCGCAGGGCTGTGGCCGCCAGGTCCACGTCACCCGGGTCGGCGGCGCCGCCCGGGAAGGCGATCTGCGCCGCGTGGGTGCGCATGGTGGTCGGCCGTTCCACGAACAGGACCTCCCGCCCGGCCCCGATCAAAATCAGCACGGCCGCCTTCCGCGCTCCCACCCCGGGTCGGACCGCGACCAGCGGGGTCAGCCGGCCCGGGTCGGCCAGTGCTTCGGCCAGCGGTGAGAGCCAGTCCGGCCGCGCCGGCCCGTCGACCGTCACAGGGTGACCCCGAGGTACTGCTTGGCCTGGGCGCGGATCTGCTCCGCCGACCTGAACGGGCCGACGTGTCGACCGGCGATCGTCCCGTCGGCCCGCACGAAGAAGGTCTGCGGCGGTCCGGTGATCTGCAGCGGACCGGCCAGCACCTTGTCCTGGTCCACCAGCTGCGGGAAGCGCCAGGCCAGCACCCGGGCGAACTCGATGGCCCGGTCCGGTCGGGGGTCCTCGTAGTCAATCCCCAGGATCATCAGGTCGGAGTCTCCTGCGTTGGCCACCTCGGCGATGAACGGCGCCTCGTCCTGGCAGGGCTGGCACCACTGCGCCCAGATGTTGATCATCATCGGCTGGCCGCGCAACCCGGCCAGCCGCACCGGGCGACCCCCGCCCAGGCAGGACAGCACCACGTCGGGCAGCCCGGAGGTCGCCGCGGCGACGGCCGGGTCGGACTCGGGACAGTCCTCGATCCCCGCCGCCTTCTTGGCCTGCTCGAGCTCGCCGGCCGAGATCACCGGCGGGCTCGGCTCCGGCAGCTCGGGCCCGGTCGGCTCACCGCTGCACGCCGCGAGGAGCACGGCCGCGGTCAGCGCGACCAGCGCCGTACGCACCCTCATCCGCGCGGTTCCCGGACCAGCTTGGCCGCCTTGACCGGGTCCGTCTCGCCGTCGCCGTAGGACGGGCACCAGCGGGCGACCGGGCAGGCGCCGCACGCCGGGTTGCGCTGGTGGCAGCGCCGGCGGCCGTGCCAGATGACGTTGTGGCACAGCTGCGTCCAGTCCTTGGGCGGGAACAGCTCCGCTACGTCGCGCTCCACCTTGTCCGGGTCGGTCTGGGTGGTCCAGCCGAAGCGGCGGACCAGTCGGCCGAAGTGCGTGTCCACGGTGATGCCCGGCACGCCGAACGCGTTGCCCAGCACCACGTTGGCGGTCTTGCGGCCCACGCCCGGCAGGGAGACCAGCCCATCCATCGTGGCCGGCACCTCACCGCCGAACCGCTCCACCAGCGCGGCACCGAGCTTGATCAGGCTGTCGGTCTTCGCCCGGAAGAAGCCGGTGGGCATGATCATCTGCTCCAGGTCGGCCCGGTCGGCGGCCGCGTACGCCGCGGCGTCCGGGAAGCGGGCGAACACGTGCGGGGTGACGGTGTTGACCCGCTTGTCGGTGCTCTGCGCGGAGAGGATGGTGGCGACCAGCAGCTCAAGCGGCGTGGTGAAGTCGAGCTCGGTGTGCGCGTCGGGGTAGGTCTCGGCCAGCACCCGGTTGATCGTCCGGGCCCGCCGGACCAGCGCGGTCGGGGACTTGTCGTAGCTCGTCGGGACGGCGCTGACCGGCATGGTCCGACCCTACCCAGCGGGGTCCGGATGACCCCTGACGTGGCGGGTGGTGGAGAGTAGCCTTGCGATACGGCCGCTGAGGAAGATCTGAGGAGGGTGCGCGTGGACCCGGACGTCCTGAAGAAGGCGCCCCTCTTTGCCCACCTCGACGATGACGCCGCGCGCGCCCTGTCCTCGGCGATGGGAACGATCCAGCTCAGCAAGGGCGAGGTGCTGTTCCGCGAGGGTGACCTGGAGGACCGGCTCTACATCGTGGTCAGCGGCAAGATCAAGCTCGGCCGCAGCGGGTCGGCCGGGCGGGAGAACCTGCTGGCCGTCCTCGGGCCGGGTCAGATGTTCGGGGAGCTGTCGGCCTTCGACCCCGGGCCGCGGTCGAGCACCGCGACGGCGGTGACGGCCTCGGAGGTCCGCACCCTGGAGCACGAGGAGCTGATGACCTGGCTGACCGGCCGGCCGGAGGTGGCACAGGGCCTGCTCGGCCAGATGGCTGCCCGGCTGCGGCGGGCCAACGACGTGGTCGCCGACCTGGTGTTCTCCGACGTGCCCGGTCGGGTGGCCAAACAACTGCTGGAGCTGGCGAAGCGCTTCGGCGATCGGGCCGACGACGGCATCCACGTGCACCACGACCTGACTCAGGAGGAGCTGGCCCAGTTGGTCGGCGCCTCCCGGGAGACCGTGAACAAGGCGCTGGCCGACTTCGCCGCGCGCGGCTGGATCCGGCTGGAGCCGCGCTCGGTCACCATCCTCGACGTCGAACGGGTCCAGCGGCGCGCCCGCTGAACGCTCCGTCCGACGGTTCCTGGACCGGGCACGCCTGCGTCGCAACCATCCGCGCGGGCAGGCTCGCGCTCCCGCCAATCCCATCTACGCTCCGCTGGTGCGCCCGCACCAGTCCCGTCGAACCTGTCACCGTCGCGCGCGGTGTTGGACGCGTTCGACGTCGGTCCGGTGTGGCTAGCGCGACCCGAGGGTGACCGTGGCGGTCTGCGGGTTGCTGTTGCCGCGGGTGTAGGTGACGGTCACTTCGGTGCCAGGGGCGTAGAAGCGGACCGCGGCGATCAGGCCGTCGGGGCTGGTGGTCTCGAAGTCGTTGACCTTGGTCACCACGTCGCCGGCCTGCAGCCCGGCCTTGTCCGCTGCGCCGCCCGGGGTGACCTCCTGCAGCGTGACTCCGGTGGAGGCGGCCGAGGAGTCGTTGCCGCCGACGTTGACGCCGAGCGCGGAGTCGGCCGAGCTGCCGTCGGCGATGATCTCGCTGGCCACCCGGATGGCCAGGTCGGACGGGATGGCGAAGCCGATACCGATGTTGCCGGACTGGCCGCCGCTCGAGCCCGTCGTCGCGATCGAGGAGTTGATGCCGACGACCGAGCCGTTCAGGTCGACCAGCGGGCCGCCAGAGTTGCCGGGGTTGATGGCGGCATCGGTCTGCACGGCGAGGTAGACGGCGTCGCCGTCGGTGCCCGAGCGCACCGGCCGGGCCGTGTTGGACACGATCCCGCTGGTCACCGACTCGGTCAGCCCGAGCGGCGCGCCGGCGGCGACCACCGACTGGCCGACCTTGAGGTCCAGGGACTCACCGAACGTGGCCGGCACCAGGTCGGAGGACGCCGGGACCTTGATCACCGCCAGGTCGTTCGTGGGCGAGAGGCCGACCACCCGGGCCTCGGCGGTCGACCCGTTGGCGAAGGTCACCGTCACCGTGCCGGACGAGCCGGCACCCTCGACGACGTGGTTGTTGGTCAGGATGTGGCCGTCCGCGTCCAGCACCACGCCGCTGCCCACGCCACTGCCGTTACCGGCTCGCACGCTGATGGTGACCACCGAGGGCTGGATCTTGGCGGCCGCGGCGGCGACCGTGCCGTCCAGGACGGGGGTCTGGGAGGCCGGGGCGGTATTGACGCTGATCGGCGTGACGACCGGACCGCGGTCGGCGACC
>DATHBQ010000183.1:0-13211 GCA_035296105.1 Propionibacteriaceae bacterium
TCAGCGGTCTCCGACCGCCGGGTGGTCGGGTCCAGGGTGGCGAACAGCGCGTCCTCGACCAGCACACCGGCGCCGGTGAGCCGGTTGAGCAGGCTGGACTTGCCGGCGTTGGTGTAGCCGACGATGGCGACGGAGGGCACCTGGTGCCGGCGCCGCTCCGCCCGCTTGGTCTCGCGGGTGCTGTCCATCTCGCGGAGGGTGCCGCGCAGCTTGGCGATCCGGCTGTTGATCCGCCGCCGGTCGGTCTCCAGCTTCGTCTCACCGGGACCGCGACCGCCGATGCCGACGCCGCCACTGGCCCTGCCACCCACCTGCCGGGAGAGGTTGCCGCCCCAGCCGCGGAGCCGCTGCTTCAGGTACTGCAGCTGGGCCAGCTCGACCTGGGCCTTGCCCTCGGCGCTGCGGGCGTGGGACGCGAAGATGTCGAGGATCAGCGCCGTGCGGTCGATCACCTTGACCTTGACCTGATCCTCCAGGTTCCGCAGCTGGGCCGGGCTCAGCTCGCCGTCGCAGATCACCGTGTCGGCACCAGTGGCGACCACCACCTCGCGCAACTCGGTCACCTTGCCCCGGCCGATGTAGGTCGACGGGTCGGGCCGGGTCCGCCGCTGCACGAGCCCTTCCAGCACCTGCGACCCGGCGGTCTCGGCGAGCCGCTTGAGCTCGGCCATCGCGTTCGCGGCGTCGACGTCGGTACCGGTGGTCCAGACGCTGACCAGCACCACCCGCTCCAGCCGGAGCTGGCGGTACTCGACCTCGGTGACGTCGGCCAGCTCGGTGGAGAGGCCGGCCACGCGGCGCAGCGCCTGTCGGTCGGCGAGGTCCAGCTGCTCACCGTCGTTGTCGTCGGCGGTCCGAGGACGGGGTTCGAGCCGCTCCACGAGCAGCTCGTCGTCCGGAGAGGGAGTGGTCTGCGGAAGGGTCATCGTCTCTCCAGGTTCTCATGCGCAGCCAAGTGGATATCCGCAGCGCCGCGGGTCGGTCGGGTCAGAAGACCGTGTACCCGCCATCGACCACCAGCACCGACCCGGTCATGAAGCTGGAGGCGTCGGAGGCCAGGAAGACCACGCTCGGGCCCAGCTCGGCGGGCGTCGCGTACCGGCGCATCGGTGCGTCCTCGATCCAGTGCTGCCGGAACTGGGGCTCGTCTACCGGGGCCATCTCGGTCTTGATGTAGCCGGGGGCCAGCGCGTTGACGCGTACGCCGTGGGGCGCCCACTCCGCGGCCAGCGACTTCGTCAGCTGGTGGACGGCCGCCTTTGACGCGTTGTACGCCGGCTGCCATTGCGGACGGTTGACGATCTGGCCCGAGATGGAGCCGATGTTGACGATCACCCCGCTGCGCTGCGCGACCATCTGCCGCCCGAACGCCTGGGAGCAGTGCCAGACGCCGTCGACGTTGACGCCCATCACGGAGCGCCACTCCTCCTCGGTCACCTCAAGGGCGGGGCGGTGGATACAGGTCCCGGCGTTGTTGACCAGCACGTCGACCTGGCCCAGTCGGCTCAGCACCTCCTCGACCGCCCGCTGCACCTGCTCCGGTTCGGTGACGTCAGCCGTCACGGCCATGGCGGTCACGCCCAGCGCCTCGAGCTCGGCCACGGCGGCCGTCGTGCCGTCCCGGTCCCGGACCAGCAGCACGATGTCGCTGCCCGCCTCGGCCAGCGCCGTCGCCAAGGCGCGGCCGATGCCTCGGTTGCCCCCGGTGATCACCGACACCTTGCCGGACAGCGAGTACGCGTCCAGGACCGACATCCCTCACTCCTTCCCGGGCCCGGGACCGGGCACCGACACCTCACCATGGGCGACCAGCACGGCCGGTCCGACCAGGCTGGCCTCGCCGTCGGCCAGCTCCACCTCCACCGACCCGCCGGGCACGTCGACCCGGTACGTCACCGGCCCGTCGCGCCCCTCCCCCGCCCGACCATGGGCCGCAGCGGCGGCCGCCACCGTGCCGGTGCCGCAGGAGCGGGTCTCGCCGACCCCGCGCTCGTGCACCCGCATCGCCAGGTGCCGGGGACCGAGCACCCGGACGAACTCAAGGTTCACGCCCTCCGGGAACGTCTCGGCCGGTATCCACCGAGGCCGCCTCGCCAGGTCCAGCCGCTCCAGGTCGTCGACGAAGCTCACGGCATGTGGGGTGCCGACGCTCACCGGCACCCCGGGCAACGGGGCGTCATCCCCGACCTGGACCTGGACGGTGCCCTCGCCGACCGCGACCGGGCCCATCGCCACCCGGACCCGCCCGTCCGGCAGCAGCGTCGTCTCGCGCAGACCTGAGCGAGTGGCGATCGGCACCGTCGGCCCGCTCGCCAGGCCCTGGTCAGCCAGGAAGCGCGCGAAGACCCGGGCCCCGTTGCCGCACATCTCGGCGACCGAGCCGTCGGCGTTGCGGTAGTCCATGAACCACAGCGAGCCGTCGCCCTCCCAGCCGTCGACGTGCCTGGCCAGCACGGCGCGGAGCAGTCCGTCCCCGCCGATGCCCGCCCGCCGGTCGCAGAGGTAGCGCACCTCGACCGGTCCGATGTTGAGCATGGACTCGCGGTCGAGCAGCAGGACGAAGTCGTTCTCCGTCCCGTGACCCTTGCTGAACGACCAACGACGCATGCGCTCAGTCTGGCACCCGGGCCACGGAGTCTCCCGCCAGCGAGACCACCACGTCGTCCAGGTCGAACCGGTCATGGGCCAGCCAGGTGATCCGGGGATCTTTGCGGAACCAGCCGTCCTGCCGTCGGGCGAACCTCCGGGTGGCTGCCACGGTCCGGGTACGCGCCTCGTCCTCGGTCAGCTCCCCGTCGAGGTAGGCCAGGACCTGGCGGTAGCCCAGGGCCCGTGAGGCGGTGAGCCCCTCCCGGAGCCCGGCGTCGACCAGGCGCC
Organism: Propionibacteriaceae bacterium; assembly: GCA_035296105.1. GTDB lineage: Bacteria > Actinomycetota > Actinomycetes > Propionibacteriales > Propionibacteriaceae > Microlunatus. Next base: position 2,878 of record DATHBQ010000183.1, read on the forward strand.
GCACCTCGGCCACCAGACCGGCCGCCCACATCCGCTCCACCCGCTCGGCGATGCGCTGGTCCAGCCGGGCGCGGTCGATGTCCAGTCCGATCTGGACCACCCCGGGCAACGCGTAGTGCCGGGCCGGCAAGGTTGCGCTGAACGAGTCGCCGGTGAGGGCGATGACCTCCAGCGCCCGGACCACCCGCCGGCCGTTGCCGGGCGGGATCTGGGCCGCACTGGCGGGGTCGAGCTCGGCCAGCCGGCGGTGCAGGGACTCCGGCCCGGCCACGGTCAGCTCGGCCTCGAGCTCGGCGCGCAGTGTCGGATCGGTGCCGGGGAACCGGAAGTCGTCCACGATCGCCCGCACATAGAGTGCCGAACCGCCGACCAGCACCGGGACGACGCCGCGGCCCCGGCAGTCGGCGATCACCGCCCGGGCCCGTTGCTGGAACTCCGCGACGGTGGCCGTCTCCTGAACGTCGAGCACGTCGATCAGGTGGTGGCGGATACCGCCGCGCTCGGCGGCGGTCGGCTTCGCCGTGCCGATGTCCATCCCGCGGTAGACCAGCATCGAGTCGGCGTTGACGATCTCGGCCGGCTGTCCGCCACCGGCAAGACGCCGGGCGACCGCCACTGCCAGCTGGGACTTCCCCACCGCGGTCGGGCCGACCAGCACAACGATCGTCACGGGACAAGTCTCACCCGGGCGGGAACCCGGGAGGGGACCGTGCGGATCCGGCCCGACTTGAATGGTCGCCACGGGAATCTTGGACAAGGCGAAGGACGCGCTGTCGCAGCACAGCGAGCACGTCGACACCACCATCGAGAAGGCCGGCGACCTGGTCGACGAGAGAACCGGGGGCAAGTTCGTCGAGCACGTCGACACCGGGCAGGACTTCGCCTCCGAGCGGATCCGAGGGTACGCCGACGGCGAGCCGGAGTCGATTCCCGAGCAGCCCGTCTAGACAGGCGTCCGGTTCGCCAACGACACCGACCGGGCCGGCGGCGACTCCTGAGGCCGGTGGAGGAAGCGTCCCGGCGGCAGTTCGCGGGACGCTTCCAGTCTGGTCGGTCAGGCCTACCCGCGGCGCAGCCGAGCGAAGTGGATCGCCGTCAACAGGTAGGCCGCGCTGACCACGAGGTAGAGCCAGATCGTGCCGAACGGTAGGCCTGAGGTGGGCGGCACGGTCAGCAACGCCAAGCCGGTGACCATGGCGACTGCTGCCCAGCCGCGCTGGCGATGGGCCCACAGCCAACTGGCGAGCACGAACTGCAGGATGGTGAAGGACAGCACGCCGGTGATGAACCCGACGGCATGCAGGAGCGCGTTGGTGGTCATGGCCGCCGGAACGCCGGGGGGCGCACCGATCGGGTAGCCGAACGCCGGTGGCGGGGGAAACGCCGCGGCGAGCAGAAGACCGGCGCCGAGGGTGGTGGCCAACACCTGCGCGGCCCGGCCCACCCGCCCGGTCAGGCTGCGCCGCAGGCCCACACCGGCGACGACGAACAGCAATCCCACCAGGGCGAAGTTGGTGGTCTGCAGCCAGCCGCCCGGTCCGATCAGCAAGAAGCTGAAGGCGTGCCGGGTCATGTCGAACCCCTCCCGGAACGGGATCTGGGCCAGGCTGACGGTGACGAACAGCGGCCCGGCGACGATGCCGGCGGCGAGTGTCCACGAGCGCCGGCTCTTGGCAGCGGCGGTGGCGGGTCGGCCGGCGAGTGTTGTGGCCATGGTGTCCTCCTTGGGATCGTGAATGTGGTCACACCCCTGCGTCGCCCGATGCCGCCACGGATCGACATCCCGACCGAGAGCTTTCTCCATCGGCGCGCGAAGGCGTAGGGGCATCGCCGGGATGAATGGCGACGGCAGCGGCAGCACTCAACCGCGCGACAGGCCGCGGGATGCCGGTCAGAGGATTGGCCGCCTGGGTGTCACGCTCCGCGACACCCAGGCTGCCTGCACTGTAGCGGCGCAACCGGAGTTGGGACAGTCCCCAGCTGCGCTTTCTTACGTTCCGCTCAGCCGCCGGCGATCGCCGGCGCGGTCGGGTCGGGGACCTCGCCGCTCTGCTCCCGCTGGATGTAGTCCTCGATCGCCTCGATGTCCTTGGAGCGCCGGACCACCGCCAGCAGGTCGCTCATGGTGGCGATCTCCTCGACCTGCTCCTTGATGAACCACTGCATGAACTGGTCGGAGGCGAAGTCGGCCTCGTCCCGGGCGATCCTGGTCAGCTCGTTGATCTGGGCACTGACCCGCTTCTCCTGCTCCAGAGCCAGGGCGACCGGTGCCACCAGATCCTCGAAGTCGACCTGCGGTGCACTGACCCCGGGGATGATCACCGGCGCGTCGGAGTCGATCAGGTAGTTGACCATCATCATCGCGTGGCCGCGCTCCTCCAGCGCCTGGGCGTAGAAGAAGCGCGCCATCTGCGGCATGGTCAGCGCGTCGTAGTACACCGCGCAGGCCACGTACTGCTGATGGGCCGCGAACTCGTGACCGATCTGGATGTTGAGCTGTTCGACGAAGCGCTCGGCGGGCACGAGGAGAACCTCCGGGTCGGTGCTGTGGCCTCTGGCATCGTCACATGTTCTGTGCCGTCCGGCCAGGCGGGTCCGCCTTCGGAAGGTTTGCCTCCCCTTACTTCTTCGCTAGGATCCCGACGTGGCTGCGCGACCGAAGAAGAAGTGCTGCGTGTCCAAGCCGCGCTGCCAGCGGTGCCCGATAAGGATGCTGGCCGAGGGGCGGCTGGAGCCTGAGGACGCCAGGAAGATCTTCGCCAAGTCGCGGAACCGGAAGGCGCTGAAGAAGGCCAAGCTGTCGAAGGCGGCCTGACTTCGGCGGGTACGGCGGGCGGGACTCCCGGTCAAGGGCCACCTTGCGCAGAGCGCAGCCCCGCTTGACTCATCTCGGCCGCTCGGCGGCCGGCACACGTACCGCGTCGACCTGGTTGTCGAGATGGGCACCCATCCCGTGGTCAGCCGGCAGGTCGCCCTCGTCCTGGTCGATGCGGACGTCGAGGGCGGCTGGGTAGTCGCCGTAGTCGAAGGCGCCGATGGCGTCGGCGGGGACGGAGGCGGCGGTACGCCGGTTGATGGCGCGCAGCTTCTCGATCGGGAGCTTCGGCTCGCGGCGGTTGGTGAGCAGACCGTTCTGCTCCTGCTCGGTGTCGGTGAGCTGGGTGTAGCAGAAGCCGGTCACCGAAGGACTGTCGAGCAGGGCGTCGACCAGGCTGCGGTAGCGCTCCAGGAAGGAGTCGGTATCGGGCTCGCCGCCGTAGCCGTGCCACACCTCCCCGCGGGTGGTGCTGGTCAGAGTGATGCCGCCGAACTCGGTGATCATCACCGGCTGCCGGGTCTGCGGCAGCTCGGGTAGCACTACGGTGTGGTAGCTCGGCTGCACCTCCGACAGCGTCCGACGCAGCGCGTGCTCCGTCCCGTACCGCGCCCGGAGCGTCGTGCCGTGGGCGCTGTAGTCGTGCACCGTCACGATGTCGGTGATCACCTGCTCCCAGCCGTCGTTGCCGACCACCGGACGCGTCGGGTCCAGCGCCTTGGTCAAGTGGTAGATCCCGCGCACCAGGGCCCGCTGCTCGGCGGAGGTCGGCAGCGCCGGGACCCCCCAGCTCTCGTTGAACGGCACCCAGGCGATGACGCACGGATGACTGCGGTCGCGCTCCACCAACTCCAGCCACTCCCGGCTCAACCGGTGGATGGCGCGGGGACAGAACTCGTACGCCGCCGGCATCTCCGCCCACACCAGCAGCCCGAGCCGGTCGCACCAGGCCAGGAAGCGGGGGTCGGCCGCCTTCTGGTGCATCCGCACGCCGTTGAAGCCCAGCTCCTTGACCAGCTCGACCTCGCGACGCAGGTCGGCCTCGCTCGGCGCGGCCAGGTGGGACTCCGACCAGTAGCCCTGGTCGAGGACCAGCCGGAGGAAGTAGGGCTTGCCGTTGAGCAGGAACCGGCCCTCCCCGGCGCTGACCGAGCGGAGGGCGGTGTAGCTCTCCACCCGGTCCAGCACCCGGCCGTCCCCGTCGACCAGCTCCAGCACCACGTCGATCAGGTTGGGATGGTCGGGAGTCCAGGTGATCTCCTCGCCGCTGATCAGCAGTCCCTGGGAGAGCTTGAGCTCGCGGTGCACCTCGTCGTGCCGGACCTGGTAAGTGTCGTCCACCATCGGCTCACCGCGAAGGCTGGCCCGGACCCGCAGCCGCAGGTTCTCGGCCGCGCCACTCGCCTGCGCAGGGTCGAGCGTCGGCGGGCCGATCCAGGCCGACAGTGCGAGGGTGCCGGCCGCCGGGTCGCTGTCCCAGTGCACGTTGGCGATGGCCCGTTCCGGCACCTCCTCCCACCACACCTGCTGCCAGATGCCGGTCGTCCGCGGGTACCAGATGGCGTGCGGGGCAAGCTGCCAGTCCTGTTTGCCCCGCGGCTGCCCGAGGTCGTGCGGCAGGTCCTCGGCGCGGACCACGACGGCCTGCGGGCCATCGGCCCGCAGCACCTGCGTGATGTCGGCCCTGAACGGGGTGTGACCTCCCTCGTGCTCGGCGACGTGCTGGCCGTTGACCCACACCGTCGCCCGGTAGTCGACCGCCCCGAAGTGCAGCAGCACCCGACCGCCCGGCGCCGGCGCGCACTCGAAGTCGCGGCGGTACCAGACCACCGGGTGGAATCCCTGGTCGCCGATGCCGCTGCAGCGCGACTCCGGCGGGAAGGGCACGGTGATGGTCCGGGGAAACGCGCTCGGGTCACCGACCCAACCGTCCCGGCGACCGCGATCGTCGTCGTCGTAGGCGAAAGCCCACTCTCCCGACAGGTCAGTCCAGGGCCGGCGCAGCATCGGTCGAGGATGGGTGACGTCCGTCGCAGGCTGGTGCACGGGTCCATCCTGCCGTTCGCAGGCGTTGCTGAGGTACCTGCGACCACCGAAGGTCTCGGAATGTCGACTTGTCTCTTCCGTACCGCCACGGTGGTGTCAGTGGGCGCAGACGCTCTCGGAGGGCAGCGGGGCGGGCAGGCCGATGCTCGGAAGGCCCAGACCGACCGGTGGGCGGCGGTCCGGCCGAGACTGGATGGCCGCCCAGGCGTCGCCCCCGCGGGTGCGGCGGAGGTCGGACAGGCCGGCGTCGGCGTTCAGATGGTGCGGGGCGGCGTAGGTGACGACCGTCTCGGCGATGTCTCCGGGACGCGGACGGGCGGCCGGGTCCTCCGGCACCGTCACGTGCACCAGTCGGTTGTCTCGGGCCCGGCCGGACATCCGGGCGGTAGCGGCGTCCTTGCGACCCTCGCCGGCGGCGAACATCACCTCCACGGTGCGGCCGACCTGGGCCCGGTTCTCCTGCCAGGCGATCTCCTCGACCAGCGCGACCAGCCGCTCGTAGCGCTCCTGCACCACGTCCTTCGGCACCTGCCTGGGCATGGTGGCGGCCGGCGTACCGGCGCGGATCGAGTACTGAAAGGTGAAGGCACCGGCGAAGCGGGCGGCGGCCACGACGTCCAGGGTGTCGGAGAAGTCGGCCTCGGTCTCTCCCGGGAACCCGACGATGATGTCGGTGGTGATGGCCGCCTCCGGCAGCGCCGCCCGGACGCGGCCGAGGATGCCCAGGAACCGCTCACTCCGATACGACCGGCGCATCGCCCGCAGCACGGCGTCCGAACCGGACTGCAGCGGCATGTGCAGCGACGGCATCACGTTGGGCGTCTCGGCCATGGCCTCGATCACCTCGTCGGTGAAGTCCCGGGGATGAGGCGAGGTGAACCGCACCCGCTCCAGTCCGGGGATCTCCCCGCAGCGGCGCAACAGCTGCGCGAAGGCGCTGCGATCGCCGAAGTCGACCCCGTAGGCGTTGACGTTTTGGCCGAGCAGGGTGATCTCCTGCACCCCGTCGGCGACCAGCATCTCGATCTCGGCCAGGATCTCCCCCGGCCGGCGATCGACCTCCTTGCCGCGCAGCGCGGGCACGATACAGAAGGTGCAGGTGTTGTTGCAGCCGACGCTGACCGAGACCCACGCCGCGTACGCCGAGTCCCGCGAGGTCGGCAGGTTCGAGGGATGGGTCTGCAGCGCCTCGACGATCTCGACCTGCGCTTCCTCGCGCACCCGAGCCCGCTCGAGCAGCACCGGCAGCGCGCCGAGGTTGTGGGTGCCGAACACCACGTCCACACAGGGCGCACGGTGGACGATCTCGTGCTGGTCCTTTTGGGCCAGGCACCCGCCGACCGCGATCTGCATCCCCGGCCGCGACCGCTTGGTCGACCGCAGGTGCCCGAGGCTGCCGTAGAGCCGGTTGTCGGCGTTCTCCCGGACGGCGCAGGTGTTGAACACGACCACGTCCGCCGCACCGGCGTCGACGGCGCGCTGGTAGCCCGCGGTCTCCAGCAGCCCGGCCAGCCGCTCCGAGTCGTGCACGTTCATCTGGCAGCCGTAGGTTCGGATCTCGTACGTCCGGGGGGCGGCGCTGGGTGGGGTCACGGCGGTCGACATGGCAGACCAAGGGTAATGCGGCGGTCACCGGGCCGCTAAAGTCCGGATGCGTGAGCATCCCACCGACCGGCGAGCAGTACGAGATCGTCTCCGGCGGTCATCGCGCCGTCGTCACCGAGGTGGGCGCCACCCTGCGCAGCTACTCGGTGGACGGCGTCGACGTGATCCGTGGCTTCGCCGAGCACGAGTCGCCCCGAGGGGGGCAGGGTCAGAACCTGCTGCCCTGGCCGAACCGGATCCGCGACGGCAAGTACACCTTCGTCGGGAAGTCCCAGCAGCTGTGGCTGAGTGAGCCCGCCCGGCACAATGCCAGCCATGGCCTTGTCCGCTACGTCCCGTGGGTGCTCGCCGACCGCACGCCCGACTCCGTCACCAACCGGGTGCGGGTCTTCCCGCAGCCGGGCTGGCCGGGCTGGCTGGAGGCCACGGTGACCCACGCCGTGTCGGCCGACGGCCTGATCGTCACCGTGTCGGCGACCAACATCGGCGATCGGGACGTGCCGTTCGGCTATGCCGCGCACCCCTACCTGACCGTCGGTGAGCCCACGGTCGACGAGATCGAGCTCACGGTGCCCGCTTCGTCCTACCTCGAGGTCGACCCCGACCGGATGCTTCCGGTGCGGGTCACCCCGGTCGACGGCACCCCGCTGGACCTCCGGGACGGGCCGACGCTGGCCTCGCGCAACCTCGACAACGCGATGACCGGCCTGGACCGGGACGCCGACGGCCGCTGGCGGGTCACCCTCGCCCGCGGCGACCGGACGGCCGAGCTGTGGGGCGACGAGACGATGCCCTGGGTGCAGGTATTCACCGGCGGGCCCTACCGCGACTGGTCCCTCGCGGTGGAGCCGATGACCTGCGGGCCCGATGCCTACAACGAAGGCCCGACCCACGACGACCTGATCGTGCTCGCCCCGGGCGACACCTACACCGGTCAGTGGGGTGTCCGCGGCCGCTAGCCGTCCTAACCGCTACGGCGAGGCGTAACACACTCTCAACCCTCGCTGTCCCCCGTTCCGGAGCGTCTGGGTTTACCCTCAGCCCATGACTGAAGCAGCCCGCCGGGCGGCGGACTTCGAGCCGGGCGATCCTGAGCCGGAACATCCCGATCCCACCACCGGTCCGTCGGTGGCTCCGGACCAACTCGGGGAGCCACTGGTCGTGCTGTCGGACGTGCAGAAGCACTTCGGGTCGCTGCACGTGCTCAAGGACATCAACCTGAGCGTCCGCAAGGGCGAGGTGGTTGTCGTGCTCGGCCCCTCCGGATCGGGTAAGTCAACCCTCTGCCGGGCGATCAACCGCCTGGAGACCATCGAGTCCGGCACCATCAGCATCGACGGCCAGACGCTGCCCGAGGAGGGCAAGGCGCTGGCCCAGCTGCGCGCCGACGTGGGAATGGTGTTCCAGTCGTTCAACCTGTTCGCGCACAAGACGGTCCTGGAGAACGTGACCCTGGGACCGGTCAAGGTGCGCCGGAAGTCGGCCGCCGAGGCCCGGCAGCGCGGAATGGATCTGCTCACGCGGGTCGGCGTGGAGAACCAGGCCGAGAAGTACCCGGCGCAGCTGTCCGGCGGGCAGCAGCAGCGGGTCGCCATCGCCCGCGCCCTGGCCATGGAGCCGAAGGTCATCCTGTTCGACGAGCCAACCTCGGCGCTGGACCCGGAGATGGTCAACGAGGTCCTCGACGTCATGGTCGGGCTGGCCGGGCAGGGTATGACCATGATCGTGGTCACCCACGAGATGGGCTTCGCCCGCAAGGCGGCCAACCGGGTGGTGTTCATGGACAGCGGCCAGATCGTCGAGGAGGCCGACCCCGAGACGTTCTTCACCAATGCCCAGAGTGCCCGCGCCCGGGACTTCCTGAGCAAGATCCTGACCCACTGAGGCCGGCACGGCCACAGCAGTTTCACCCTAGAGAGGAAGCAATGCAGATTCGCAGCAAGATCGTGGCCCTCGGAGCTGTCGGGGCGCTCGCGCTGACCATGGCCGGGTGCGGCGGTGACGGGGGCGCGGGCAGCGCAACCGGCGAGGGCACGCTCACCGTCGGCATCAAGTACGACCAGCCGGGCCTCGGCCAGAAGGAGGGCGAGACGTTCAAGGGTCTCGACGTCGACGTCGCGCGGTACGTCGCGAAGGAGCTGGGGTACGAGGAGAACGAGATCGAGTTCAAGGAGACCCCGTCCGCCCAGCGCGAGACGGCGATCCAGGGCGGTCAGGTCGCGCTGATCTTCGCCACCTACTCGATCACCGATGCCCGCAAGGAGAAGGTGTCGTTCGCCGGCCCGTACTTCGTCGCCGGGCAGGACCTGCTGGTCCGGGCGGACAACACCGACATCACCGGACCGGACACGATGAACGGCAAGACGCTGTGCTCGGTGACCGGGTCGACGCCGGCGGAGAAGATCAAGAAGGAGTACGCCACCTCGGTCGAGCTGTTCGAGCAGGACACCTACAGCAAGTGTGTGGAAGCCCTGGTCGGCGGCACCGTCGACGCGGTGACCACGGACAACGTGATCCTGGCCGGCTTCGCCGCGCAGCCGCAGTACGCCGGCAAGCTCAAGGTCGTCGGCAAGCCGTTCTCCGAGGAGCGGTACGGCGTCGGCCTGAAGAAGGGTGACACCGAGCTCTGCGGCAAGGTCAACGCCGCGCTGGAGAAGATGGTCTCCGACGGCGCCTGGCAGAAGGCGGTCGACGACAACGTCGGCGCCTCTGGGTTCAAGGTTGACACCACGACCAACCCGCCGAAGCCGGACCCCTGCACGTAGTCCGCGTTCATGCGATCGGGGGGCCGGTCCTAGGGCCGGCCCCCCACTGACCGGTAAGGAGGGCGGGTTGGGTGAGCTGCTGGCCGAGTACGACGTGCTCGGCGCGTTCTGGATGACCATCAAGCTGACATTCGTCTCCGCCCTCGGCGCGCTGCTGCTGGGCACCGTGGTCGCGGTGATGCGCGTCTCCCCCGTCGGGGTGCTGCGGGGGTTCGGTACGGCGTACGTGACGCTGATCCGCAACACTCCGCTGACCCTGATCGTGTTCTTCTGCGCCTTCGGCTTCTACATCACCCTGCAGTACCGGATCGGGGCGCAGAACTCCCCCATCGACGTGCAGAACTTCCGCTGGGGCGTGCTCGGGCTGGCGATCTACCACTCCGCCTTCGTCGCCGAGGCGCTGCGCAGCGGCATCAACACCGTGCCCAAGGGTCAGGCCGAGGCGGCCCGGGCGATCGGGCTGGACTTCGGCGCCACGCTCTCCCAGGTCGTCCTCCCGCAGGCCTTCCGCGGGGCGATCGCCCCGCTCGGCAACGTGCTGATCGCCCTGACCAAGAACACCACGGTCGTGGCCACCATCGGCGTGGCCGAGGCGTCCTACCTGATGCGAGGCATGATCGAGTTCCGGCCGGACCTGATCTACGCCATCTTCGCGATCATGGCCACCGGCTTCGTGGTCCTCACCCTGCCCATCGGGGTGCTGTTCACCTCGCTGTCCCGGCGGCTGGCGGTGCGGCGGTGAGCGCCGAGGCCAGCGTCCTCTTCGACGCCCCGGGACCCAGGGCCCGGTTCCGGTACAACGTGGTCGCTGTGATCGGCGGGCTGGCCGTCGCCGGCCTGCTCTTCCTGCTGGTCCGGGCCCTGGCCACCAAGGGGCAGTTCACCGCCGCCCGGTGGGAGCCCTTCCTGGAGCCGGCGACCTGGACCGCGTACCTGCTGCCCGGCCTGCGGGCCACCTTGGTGGCGGCATTCTTCTCGATCATCCTGGCCATCGTCGGCGGCATCCTGCTGGGCATGGGGCGGCTGTCTCAGGTGGCCGCGGTGCGCTGGGCCTCCGGCATCTTCGTCGAGTTCTTCCGGGCCGTCCCGGTACTGATGATGAT
>DATHBQ010000184.1:0-3348 GCA_035296105.1 Propionibacteriaceae bacterium
AGCTGCTCATAGCTCACCTTCGCCGGGTCGTAGCTGACCTTGACGATCTCGGTGTGGCCGGTCCGTGCGCTGCAGACCTCCTCGTACGTCGGGTTCGGCGTGAATCCGCCCGCGTAGCCGACGGCGGTGTTGGTGACGCCCGGCATCTGCCAGAACAGCTTCTCGGCGCCCCAGAAACAGCCGAGGGCGAAGTATGCCACCTCGGAACCGTCCGGGACCTTCTGCACCGGGATGCCGAAGACGTCGTGGAAGGTGGGGTTGACCAGGACCGACGAGCTCCGGCCCCGCAGGGCCTGATCCGGCTGGACCAGGGTGGTCTTGGTGCGGGAGAACAACATGAGGCCAGTCTGCCTTTCTCGCCGGCGAACGATCGCCGCCGGCTACCTGGCTCAACAACGACGTCCGGTCCACTGTTCCGGACCACCCGATGAGGCGTCGGCCGCCACGCCTACCCTGGAAGGTGTGACTGAGACCCAAGGCTTCTCTACTCGGGCCATCCACGCCGGCCAGGATCCGGACTCAGCGACCGGGGCGGTCGTTCCGCCGATCTACGCGACGTCGACCTTCGTCCAGGACGGTGTGGGCAATCTTCGCGGTGGTGGCTATGAGTACTCCCGGTCGGCCAACCCGACCCGCACCGCGCTGGAGGAGTGCATCGCCTCGCTCGAGGGCGGCAAGCACGGCTTTGCCTTCGCCAGCGGCCTGGCCGCCGAGGACACGCTGCTGCGGGCCGTGGCCAGTCCGGGCAGCCATTTCGTGGTCCCGCACGACGCGTACGGCGGCACGTTCCGGCTCTTCGCCAAGGTGCACGAGCGCTGGGGAGTGACGGCCGACCCCGCTCCACTGGCCGACCTGGCCGCCGTGGAGGCCGCGATCATGCCCGGCGAAACCACCGGGGTGTGGATCGAGACGCCGACCAACCCGCTGCTGGCCATCGCCGACATCTCCGCTATCGCCGACCTGGCGCACGCGGCCGGCGCCCTGGTGATCGTGGACAACACCTTCGCCAGCCCGTACCTGCAGCAGCCGCTCGCCCTCGGGGCCGATGTCGTCGTGCACTCCACCACCAAGTACTGCGGCGGCCACTCCGACATCGTGGGCGGTGCTCTGGTCGTCAACGACGACGATCTGAACCTCCGCCTGCGTTTCTACCAGAACGCGATGGGCGGAGTGGCCAGTCCGTTCGACTCCTGGCTGGTGCTGCGCGGCCTGCGCACGCTGTCGGTGCGGATGGACCGGCACTGTGACAATGCGGAGCAGGTGGCGGCCTTCCTGTCCGAGCACCCCAAGGTCAACGAGGTCTACTTCCCAGGCCTACCCAGCCACCCCGGCCACGACCTGGCCAAGCGACAGATGAACCGCTTCGGCGGGATGGTGAGCTTCACCGTGGCCGGCGGCGAGGAGGCGGCGCTGGAGGTCTGCGGCCGGACCAAGGTGATCATGCTGGGTGAGTCGCTCGGCGGGGTGGAGTCGCTGATCGAGCACCCGGGACGGATGACCCACGCATCGGTGGCCGGGACGCAGCTGGAGGTGCCGGGTGACCTGGTTCGGCTCAGCGTCGGCATCGAGGACGCCCAGGACCTGATCGCGGATCTCGACCAAGCCCTGGCGTGAGCGAGGACGCCGAGCCCGTCTCGTCGGAGGGCGAGCAGGTCCGTGACGAGCTCGGCCGACTGCAGAGGTTCGCTCGTGGCCTGCGCATTGACGAGGTGCGTGAAGGCACCTGGTTCTCCAAGCTGGTCCGGTACTCCCTGGACCAGTACGTCCGCGCCGTCGACGCCGAGTACTTCCAGCGCAGGTACCCGGGACTGCCGGCGGACGCGGTCGTCAAGACCCGGATCGACCTCGCCGCCCGGTACGCCGGCATCGAGGGCGGTCTCAGCGCCGGGGCCTACACCGGTCTCGTGGCCGCGACGCTGGGCAGTGGCGGCGGGGCCTCACCACTGACCCTGCCCGGAGCCGGGGCCAGCTTCGTGCTCGACCTGCTGTTTGTCTCCTCGCTGCAGCTCAGGCTGGCGTACGACATCTCGGTCCTCTACGGCGTGCCGCTCGACCTCGACGACCCCGAGGACCTCTGGAAGTTGATCCGCACCGCCTTCGTGCTCAAGGGCGGCGAGGCCGGTCGCGGGCTGGCCGGCAAGGGAGCGCCGGCGCTGGTCCGGCCGGTGCTGCAGAAGCTCTACGGTCGCGGCGCCCTGGCGGGCGCCCGCAGCCTGCCCGTCGTCGGCAAGTACCTGCTGCAGCGCAATGTCATCAAGTTCACCATCCCGGCGGTCGGTGTCCCGCTGTCGATTGCGGTCAACCACTGGTCGACCCGGTCGGCCGGGGCCTACGCCGGGCGGATCTTCCGTCGGGAGGCGGCCATCGCCGAGGCGGCGCGGCGGATGACGGCGAGTAGCGACCATCCGGCCGAGCTGCTCTGGGTGCTGTGGATGGTCATCAAGGCCGACGGGCTGGTGCACGAGTATGAGCGACTGCTGCTGATGCACGTCACCGGCATCCTCCGCGACCCGGAGAACGAGCTGGTGGCCTTGAGCGAGCTGGAAAGAACCGTCAACCTGCAGCGAAACCGGATGTGGGCACTGCTCGAGGCCGCCGAGGGAGACCTGCGACCGCTCTACGCGGCGGCCGTGGAAGCCGCGGCCGTCGACGGCAAGATCAACGTCAACGAGCTGACGGTGCTGAGGAAGCTGGCCGGTCACTGCCTCGTGGAGTTCGACGAACCGGCGATCCGCGGCAAGGCGAGTGCCTACGCGAAGGCGGCTGAGGCCAACTAGTCCGGCAGCGCCCAGTCGACGGGCTCTCCGCCGGCCCGGACGAGCAGGTCGTTGGCCCGGCTGAACGGACGCGAGCCGAAGAACCCGGAGCGGGCCGAAAGTGGTGAAGGGTGGGCGCTGGCGAGGTAGGGCACCGGACCGAGCATCGGCACCAGTGACTGGGCGTCGCGACCCCACAGGATCGCCACGAGTGGACCGCCGCGCGCGGCCAGCGCCTCGATGGCCCGCGCGGTGACCTGTTCCCAGCCGCGGCCGCGGTGCGAGCCCGACCGGCCGGGCTGCACGGTCAGCACCCGGTTCAGCAGCAGCACGCCTTGCTCGAACCACGGCGTCAGGTCGCCGTGCGCGGCCCGGGGGATCCCCAGGTCGGCCTGCAGCTCGGCGTAGATGTTCTCCAGCGACCGGGGGATGGGCCGGACATCGCGGGCGACCGAGAACGACAGCCCGACCGGATGTCCGGGTGTGGGGTACGGGTCCTGGCCGACGATCAGGACCCGCACCTCGCTCAGCGGCCGGGTGAACGCCCGCAGCACCCGGTCGCCCGCCGGCAGGTAGCCGCGTTCCGCCGCCA
>DATHBQ010000185.1:0-1984 GCA_035296105.1 Propionibacteriaceae bacterium
GGTGCTGGCGTTCTGGCTGGGGGAGGGCGAGAGCGAGAGCGGCCAGCGCGGGTTCGTCGACCTGGCCCAGGAGAGCGGGGCGAACCTGGTCGTGTTCACCCTCTTCGCCTCGACCAGCTTCCTACTGGTCATCATCGTGTCCTTGTTCGCCGGCGACACGGTGCCGTCGGAGGCCAGCTGGTCCACCCTGCGCTACCTGCTCGCCGCGCCGGTCCGACGAGAGCGGCTGCTGCGCCAGAAGCTGCTCGTGGCCGCCCTTTCGTCGGCGGTGGCGCTGCTGTACCTCCCCGCGTGGACGCTGCTGGTGGGCGGGGTCGCGTACGGCTGGGGCAACCTGGTCGGCCCGACGGGCGAGCAGCTCGAGTGGCCGACCATCGCCGGGCGGCTGCTGGTCATCGTGGCCTACCTGCTGGTCTCGCTGTCGGTGGTCGGGGCGGCGGCGTTCGCCATCGGGGTGACCACGGACGCACCGCTGGCCGCGGTCGGCGGGGCGGTGCTGATGATGATCCTCTGCGCGATCCTCGACTCCATACCCGCACTGGGGGAGCTTCGTCAGGGGCTGCCCGGGCACTACGCGTACGCCTGGGCCGACGCGCTGGCCGCGAACGTGGACTACTCCGACATGATCACCGGCGCCCTGTGGTCGATCGGCTACGCCATCGTGCTGGTCGCCTTCGCCGTCTGGCACTTCCTCCGCAAGGACATCACCAGCTGACCCGGCCGCGGCGCACGTTCCTTGGCCCGGCGCTGAGAAACGGTCCGGCGAGCTAGCCGCGGGGCAGGCGGATCAGGCCGCGGTCCAGCGCAGCGGTGACCGCGGCGGTCCGGTCGGCGACGCCCAGCTTGGTGAAGAGGTGCACCAGATGGGTCTTCACCGTGGCCTCGGAGAGTGCCAGCTCCCGCCCGATGGCTCGGTTGGTCAACCCGCGCGCCACCAGGGTGAGCACCTCGAGCTCCCGGTCGGTCGGCGTGTGCTCCTGCGGCGCGCGCAGCCGACCGAACATCCGCGCGGTGACCGTTCGGGCCAGCACCATCTCTCCCCGGGCCGCGGACCGGATGGCGCGGAAGAGATCCTCGCGGGGGGCGTCCTTGAGCAGCACGCCACGCGCTCCGGCCTCGATCGCCCTGACGATGTCGTGGTCCTCGTCGTACGTCGTCAGCACCAGGATCCTGACTCCCGGCTGACCGGCGGTGATCCGAGCGATCGCGGCAACGCCGTCGAGCACCGGCATCCGGAGGTCCATCAAGACCACGTCCGGCCGCTCCCGGGCCACCACCGTCACAGCCTCCCGGCCGTCTCCCGCCTCGCCGACCACCGTCAGGTCCGGCTGCCCGTCCAGCATGCCGCGGAGCCCGTCGCGGACGACGGGGTGGTCGTCGACCACGACGACCCGGAGCACGGCGGTCTCCGTCATGCCGGTACCGAGGCCGCGATCGTGGTGCCGTGTCCCGGGGTGGACTCGACCGCGAGATCGCCACCGGCGGCGGTCAGCCGCTCGCGCATGCCGATGAGGCCGAAGCCGCCGTCCGCCCGCAGGCCGGCCGTTGCGCCGTCCGCGGTGAAGCCGACACCGTCGTCATCCACGTCCAGGGAGACCACATCTCCCAGGTAGGAGAGCGTGACCACCACCCGGGACGCCTGAGCGTGCCGGCCGACGTTGCTGAGGGCCTCCTGGGCGGAACGCAGCAGCGCCAGCTCCGCATCCGGATGCAGTGGCATCGGGTCGCCGGTGCTCCGCAGCTCGGCGGCAACCCCGGTGTCGGCGCTCCAGCGCCGGACCAGCTCGGCCAGCGCCTGAGTGAGCGAGGCGGACTCGAGAAGGTCGGGACGCAGGGCGCGGACCGAACGCCGCAGCTCCTCCAGACTCGTCCGGGCCGTCTGCCGGGCCTTGAGCACGCTGGCCCGGGCCTGGGTCACTCCGGCCGGGTCGCCGGACTCCAGCGACTGCTCGGCCGACTCGAGCTGGGTCACCACGCTGATGAA
>DATHBQ010000186.1:0-4338 GCA_035296105.1 Propionibacteriaceae bacterium
CGGGGCGGGACAGTCCGGCCTGGCCGCCGGCCAGGCGCTGCGCCAGGCCGGGCTGGAGGTCCTGATCTTGGAGGCGGCCACCGACGTGGGCGGGTCCTGGCCGTCCTACTACGACAGCCTGACCCTGTTCTCACCGGCCCGGTTCTCCGCGCTGCCGGGGATGCGGCTGCCCGGCCGGCCGAACCGGTACCCGACCCGGGACGAGATCACCGACTACCTGCGCCGCTACGCCGCCCGGTTCGACCTGCCGGTCCGCACCCACAGCCGGGTGCTCGACGCCGCGTGGGATGGGCAGACCTTTCAGCTGGACCTGGCCGGTGGGGACCGGCTGACCGCCCGGGCGGTGGTCGCCGCCTCCGGTGGCTTCGGCCGCACTCACATTCCCGACCTTCCTGGGCTGACCGACTTCACCGGAACTCTCCTGCACGCCGCCCACTACCGCCGGCCGGACCCCTTCACCGGGCAACGGGCTGTGGTCGTCGGTGCCGGCAATACCGCGGTGCAGGTCGCCGTCGAGCTGGCCCAGGTCGCCACCGTCTCCCTCGCCACTCGGCGACCCGTCCGATTTCAGTCGCAGCGTCCACTCGGGCTCGATGTGCACTACTGGGCTCGCTGGTCCGGCCTGGAGGCGCTGTCACCCGGCCGCAGCGACGGCGCCCGCTCGATCGTGGTGCTCGACGACGGCCGCTACTCCGCCGCCATCGCCGCCGACCGGCCGGATGCCCGACCGATGTTCGACCGGCTCACCCCGACCGGAGTCACCTGGGCCGACGGCACCGCCGAGCCCGTCGACGCGGTCATCCTGGCCACCGGCTACCGGCCCGACGTCGGCTACCTCGCCGGGCTGGGCGCACTCAACGCCGACGGCTGGCCGATCCACTGCCGCGGCCGCAGCCTCGCCGTTCCCCGACTCGGCTACGTCGGGCTGCCCGGCCAGACCGGACCGGCCTCGGCCACCGTCCGGGGGTCCGGCCCCGACGCCCGCCGCATCGCGACCTGGCTGCGCCGCACTCTGACCGACGGCCCACCCACCCCAGCAGCATGCCGCGTCCCCGCCCTGGCCGAGCGATGAGCCGCGACCTCGACGCCCTCCCGGGCGACACCCGGAGCGGGACGACCACGCCGGCCACGCTGGGCGCCCGAGTGCTCGCCGAGGCGGTCGGCACCGGTCTGCTGGTCGCCGCCGTGATCGGATCCGGGATCGCCGCCCAACGGCTCTCCCCCGGCGACATCGGCCTACAACTGCTGGAGAACGCCATCGCCACCGGTGCCGCGCTCACGGTGCTGATCGTGGTGCTGCAGCCGGTCTCGGCCGCGTTCAACCCGGTCGTCACGGTGCTGGAACGCCTCACGAACCTGATCACCACCCGGCAGGCCACCTTCACCGTCGGGGCGCAGCTGCTTGGTGGCGCCGCCGGGGCCGTACTCGCCAACCTCATGTTCGACCGACCCGCCGTCACTCTGGCCACCACTGTCCGGTCGGGACCGGGGTTGTGGTTGGCCGAGGTGGTCGCCACCGCCGGGCTGATCCTGACGATCGCCGCACTGAGCCGAACCGGCCGTTCCCAGCACATCGGCTGGGCCGTCGGGGTCTACATCACCGCCGCCTACTGGTTCACCAGCTCGACCAGCTTCGCCAACCCGGCGGTCACCTTGGCCCGCACCCTGTCCGACACGTTCGCCGGGATCCATCCCGGCTCGACGCCTGCCTTTCTCGCCGCCCAGGCGATCGGCGCCACCCTCGGCCAGCTGACCGCCCGCACGCTTTACCCCATCGCGAAGGACCAGCCATGACCACCGCAACTCGGCAGCCGACGGCTGACAAGCCGTCCGTTCTGTTTGTCTGTGTGCACAACGCCGGCCGCTCACAGATGGCCGCCGGCTATCTCGCCCACCTGTCCGGCGGCACGATCGAGGTCCGTTCCGCCGGCTCCGAACCGGCCGACCTGATCAACCCGGTCGCCGTCCAGGCCATGTCCGAAGAGGGCATCGACATCTCCGCCGAACAGCCCAAGATCCTCACCCTGGAGGCCGTCCAGGAGTCCGATGTCGTCATCACCATGGGCTGCGGCGACACCTGCCCGTACTACCCCGGCAAACGCTACGAGGACTGGGTCCTCGACGACCCCGCCGGTCAGGACATCGGCCACGTACGACCGATCCGCGACCAGATCCGGCGCCGCGTGGAGCGCCTGATCAATGAGCTCACCGGCTGACCCGGGCCCTGTTCTCACCGACCCGGCCGAGATAGCCTGGTAACTGCTGTGGCCGTCCGCGGGCGGATGTCGGCGCCCGTCCGGGTCGTCCTTGAGTTCAGTCCGTTGTGCTCACGCAGTGAGGGTCCCGCTGGGGCCTGGAACAACCTGCGAGACCAGCCCGTACGAGCCAGTCCCGCGTGAGCGTGAGGACTGCCATGGACAACATGTCCGCCAGCTCCGCTGCCGGTGACGGCCTGGACCGGCTGCACGCTTTCGCCGAGCTCGCCCGGATCGTGGTCGGCACCGAACCACCGCATCAGACCCTGTGCCGGATCGCCGAGCTGGCCAAGCAGACCCTCGGCGGGGGCGAGGACGTCTCGCTCACCGTCATCGCCGACGGCAGCCCGCGCAGTGTCGTGTTCACCGGTCCGCTCGCGGTGGACCTGGACGAGCGGCAGTACCAGGCCGGGTTCGGCCCGTGCCTCGATGCCGCCAAGACCGGGCAGACCATCGTCATCGAGAGCCGGCACGACAACGGCCCGTACCGGGAGTTCGCACGGATCGCCGACGGGGCCGGAGTGCGGCACGTGGTCTCGGTTGGGCTGCCGCTGGCCCAGCGCAGCATCGGCGGGCTGAACATCTACCGCACCGCCGACGAGCCGCTTGCGGAGACGTTGCTGCAGCACGCGCAGGTGTTCGCCGGGCACGCCGCGGTCGCCGTCGCCAACATCACCAGCCACGCCAATGCGGTCAACGAGGTGATCCACCTGCGCAAGGCGATGGAATCCCGGGCCGTCATCGAGCAGGCCAAGGGCATGATCATGGCCCGCGACAAGTGCAGTGCCGACGAGGCGTTCGCGATGCTGACCCGCATCTCGCAGCAGCAGAACATCAAGCTCCGCGACCTCGCCCACGTCATCGTCGACGCCGCCCAGAAGTAGCCCCCGCGGGCCCGCTCCCAAGCACCCGGCTGCTCGGGACGACCACCTAGTGCGTAACCCGGCACCCGACACCACGCTTTCCGAGGAATAGTTCGAGTCTCAATTCGGAAACGAAGGGCGGAACGGCAATCAAAGTGCGCTTTCCGTCACGAATACCGGTCACGTAGCGCCCGGATTCGCCCCTCCCGGGACACCTGGGAAGGCAAGTCGTGACCAACTTCTTTGTCCGGATCGTTGGCCGAGGGCGCCTGAGATGAGAGCGCCATCGACCTTGGATCTTTCACCGCCGGCCGGCCGACGGGATCAAGCCTCGTCGGAGCGCGGCGTCGAGCCACCTGCGCGTGACCTCTCCGCCGCCCACCTGGCGGAGCTGATGGCCAGCTGTGCCATTGGTGACGAGCTGTCCTTCGCCGAGCTCTACGACCTGACGGTACGACGGGTCTACGGGACGGCGCTGCGGGTGCTGCGCTCCCCGGAGCATGCCGAGGAGGTGACCCAGGAGGTGTACGTCGAGATCTGGAAGCAGGCCCCGAGGTACGCGCCGGACAAGGGCAGCGTCGTCACCTGGATCACCGTCATGGCTCACCGCCGGGCCGTCGACCGGGTGCGGTCGGTGACCAGCGAGATCGCCCGCGACGAGCGGTACGCGTACGCCGGCGTGGAGCGGGAGGGCGACGACGTCTGGGACAGCATCGCGCAGAGGCAGGACGTCGAGCGGGTCCGCAGGGCCCTCGCCACCTTGACCCCGATCCAGCAGCAGGCGGTCCAGCTGTCCTGTCTGGACGGCCTGACCCAGAGCCAGATAGCCGGCCGGTTGAACCTGCCGATGGGCACCGTCAAGACCCGCATCCGCGATGGACTCCGGCGTCTGGGTGAGGCGTTGCGAGGTGAGGAGTCATGACCGACGTCCACGAGGCCGCCAGCTGCTACGCCGTGAACGCCCTCGACCGGGCCGAGCTGGTCGAGTTCGAGACGCACCTGACCAGCTGCCCCGCCTGCCAGGACGAGGTCGCCGAGCTCTGTGACACCGCCGCCCAGCTCGCGTCGCTCAACCTGGCCACCCCACCACCCACGCTGCGCAGCAACGTCCTGGTCGCTATTCACAACACGCCGCAGCTCGCGGCCGACGATACGCCCACCGGGCCGCACCCGCAGCAGCTCGACGAGCTCGCCTCGCGGCGAGAACATCGACGGACCCG
>DATHBQ010000187.1:0-6191 GCA_035296105.1 Propionibacteriaceae bacterium
ACGATCACCCGCCGGCATACCTCCGCCACGACGCCGAGGTCGTGGGTGATGAGGACGATGGCCGTGCCGAAGTCGCGGTTGAGGTCGACCATCAGGTCCAGGATCTGGGCCTGGATCGTGACGTCCAGGGCGGTGGTCGGCTCGTCGCAGATCAGCAGCGACGGCTTGCAGGCCAGGGCGATGGCGATCAGCGCCCGCTGCCGCATGCCGCCGGAGAGCTGGTGCGGGTACTCCCGCAGCCGGCGCCGCGGATCGGGGATGCCGCAGCGGCGGAGCAGGTCCTCGGCCTCGGTCCGCGCCTGGGCGCGGGTCACGTCCTGGTGCCGGAGCAGCACCTCGGTGACCTGGGTGCCGATGGGCACCACCGGGTTGAGCGAGCTCATCGGGTCCTGGAAGACCATGGCCAGCTCGCTGCCCCGGAGGTCCGACATCTCCCGGTTGCTCAGGGCGAGCAGGTTGCGGCCGCGGTAGAGGGCCTCGCCGCTGATCTCGACCCCCCGCTTGGGCAGCAGTCCCATGATCGCCAGCGAGGTCACCGACTTGCCGCTGCCGGACTCGCCCACCACACCGACGATCTCGCCGGGCTTCACCGCGTAGGAGACCCCGTCCACGGCGCGTGTCGGCTGGGTGCCCCGCCGGGTGAAGGTGACGCTCAGGTTCTTGATCTCCAGCAGCACCTCGTCCCGGTTCACCGGACCACGCGCGCCGCGCGGCCCGACCGTCGTCAGCTGGCTACTCATCTCACCGCCTCGACTCGCGACTGTGCCTGATCATCGCCGACTCTTCGGGTCGAGGGCCTCGCGCAGGGCCTCGCCGAACAGGGTGAAGCCGAGCGCAGTGACAGCGATGCACAGACCCGGCAGCACCGCGAGGTGCGGATCGGTCTGCAGCCGGTCCTGGGCTTTGACCAGCATTCGGCCCCACTCCGCGATCGCCGGGTCGGGAGCGCCGAGGCCGAGGTAGGACAGGGCGGCGACCTCGATGATCGCGGTGGCCAGGGTGAGCGTGGCCTGCACGATCACCGGGCCGAGCGAGTTGGGCAGCACGTGGCTCATCACGATGGTCCGGTGACGCAGCCCGAGCGAGGCCGAGGCGAGCACGTAGTCCTGCCGACGCTGGCTCAGCATCGACCCGCGCAGCAGCCGGGCGAAGATCGGTACCTGGGCGGCGGCGATGGCGATCATGATGGCCAGTCGGCTCTGCCCCATCACCGCGGCGACGCTGACCGCCAGCAGCAGCGCCGGGATGGACAGCAGGATGTCCACGATCCGCATCACCAGGGTGTCCACCCAGCCGCCGAACGCCCCGGCCAGCAGTCCGAGCAGCGCGCCACCGAGCAGCCCGAGGCTGGTCGACACCACGCCGATGATCAGCGACTGGCGGGCCCCGAAAAGCAGCTGGGTGAGCAGGTCCGAGCCGAACGAGTCAAGGCCGAGCGGGTGCTCCGGCGACGGGCCGGGCACGTCGGCCGGAGTGACCTCGCCGATCCACTCGCTGCTGGCCGGCTCGTACGGGGCGAGCACCGGCGCCAGCAACGCCACCAGCACGAACGCCGCCACGATGAGCAGCCCGACGATGGCGCCCGGGTTGCGGCGCAGCCGCTGGAATGCGCCCTGCCACAGGCTGGTGCCCCGCTCGTCGCCGAGCGGGTCGACCATCATCTCGGTCAGGGCCTGCGGCCGCGTCGCCTCCGCGGTCATAGCCGGCCCCCGCTCCACGCGGCGCCCGGCCCCGGCGTACGCGGCTCCGGCCGGAAGGCGATCTCATCCCCGAGCGGAGAAAGGTCGACCAATGGCGACTTCCCTCCCCTGCTCGGGCGCCGGGTGGTCGAGTCGCCGTCGGTGGAGTTCTCGACCTCAGGAGCAGTGGACGACCAGAGGCGGCGGGCTCGCCAGAAGGATCCGAACATCAGCGTGTCCTCAGTCTCGGGTCGATGACGCCGTAGCCGATATCCACGACCAGGTTGACCAGGGCGTACACCACGGCGATGAACAGGATGAAGCCCTGCAGCACGGCGAAGTCCAGGGAGCTGATGGCGTCGAACAGATACGACCCGATGCCGTTGAACGCGAACACCGACTCGGTCAGCACCGCGCCGGCCAGCAGGGCACCGGTCTGCAGCCCGATGGTGGTCGAGACCGGCAGCATCGCGTTGCGCAGCACGTGCCGGCGGGTGATCAGCGACGGCGCCAGGCCCTTGGCCTGGGCGGTGCGGACGTAGTCCTCGTTCAGCACCTCGAGCACCGACGCCCGGGTCATCCGGACGATGATCGCCAGCGGGATCGAGCCGAGCGCGATCGCCGGCAGGATGAGGTGCAGGACGGCGTCCCAGGCGGCGTCCCACTCCCGGGTGGCGATCCCGTCCAGCACGTAGAAGTTGGTGATGTGGGTGGCGTCGAGCCGCGGGTTCTGTCGTCCCGACGCGGGCAGGAAGGCCAGCGCCCCCAGCGGCCCGGGCAGCCCCACCGCGAAGACGATCTTGAGCAGGTACGCCAGCACGAACACCGGTATCACCACGCCGAGCAGCGAGCCGCCGACGGTGAGGGCGTCGATCGCCCCGCCGGCCCGCTTCGCCGCGAAGTAGCCCAGCGGGATGCCGACGACAATGGCGAACAGCAGCGCGGCCAGGCTCAGCTCGACCGTGGCCGGGAAGCGGGCCAGGAAGGTGTCGAGCACGGGCTGCCCGGTCCGCGGCGAGGTGCCGAAGTCGCCCCGGAGCAGCGCCCAGATGTAGGTGACGTACTGCTCCAGGATCGGCCGGTCGAAGCCGTACTGGGCGTTGACCCGGGCCACCGACTCCGGCGTTGCCTTGTCGCCCAGCAGGCTGCGGGCCGGGTCGCCGGGCAGGGCACGGACCCAGGCGAACAGCAGCACGCTGAGCCCGAACAGCACCGGGATCATCAGCAGCAACCGCCGGACCACGAACCTCAGCACGGACCAGCCTCCCGCGGTGCTTCGACAGGTTCAACCCGCATTGCTGCGCTTTGAGCCTGGGTCGGGGCCTCGACAGGCTCAGTGCTCATCGTTGTGCCCTGAGCCTGTCGAAGAACCGTCGTCACTCAGCCGACGGTGACGTTGTTCCAGACCTCGTCCTGCACCGGGCTGGCCACGTAGCCCTGGACGTCCTTGGCGAAGGCCAGCGACGGCGCCGGGTGGGCCAGCGGCACGCCCGGAGCGAACTTGGCGATGTCCTCGCCGATCTTCTCGTACGCGGGCTTCTGCTCCTCGACGCTCGGCAGCTCACGGGCGGCCTTCAGGTCGGCGAAGAGCTTCTTGTTGTCGAAGCCCCACTCGGCGCTCTTCACTCCGAAGAACACGCCCAGGAAGTTGTCCGGGTCGTTGTAGTCACCGGTCCAGCCCAGCAGGTGGATGTCCCGCTTCTTCGAGCCCTCCTCGGTCTGGGCCATGTCCAGGTAGTCCGGGCTCCACTTGGCGCTCACCGGCGTGATCTTGATGCCGACCGCCTCGAGCTGGCTCTTGAGCACCTGGTAGGTGTCCTCCGGCGTCGGCATGTAGGGCCGGGAGACGCCGGTCGGGTAGGCGAACCGGAGGGTCAGGTTCTCCTGGCCGGCCTCCTTGAGCAGGGACTTGGCCTTCTCCACGTCGTGCTCGTACGTCGTCACGTTCGGGTTGTAGCCGTTGACCATGTCGGGCATGAACTGGATGGCGGCCTTCGACCCCGGCGGCAGGGACGCGCTGAGCAGCGCCTCCTTGTTGATGGCGTGGTTGAGCGCCTGGCGCACCTTGACGTCCTTCAGCGCCGGGTTGGCCTGGTTGAAGGCCAGGTAGAGGATGTTGAACGCCGGGCGGTTCTGGATCTGGAAGCCCTTGTCCTCCAGCGCCTTCACGTCACCAGGACCGACCAGGTCGAAGCCGTCGATGGACTCGGCCTCGAGCTCCTGCACGCGGGCCCGCGGGTCGGAGATGGTCCGGATGATCACCGTCTCGACCTTGGCCTTCTCGCCCCAGTAGTCCGGGTTCGCCTTCAGGGTAACCGCCTGGTCGCGCTCCCACTTGTCGAACTTGAACGGGCCGGTCCCGGTCGGGTGCTCGACCGCATACGCGGAGAAACGCGTGTCGTCGGCCGTGCCGGTGGTGTTGTTGGCATCGTGCTCCTCCATCGCCGTGGGGCTCTGCATGGAGAAGGCCGGCAGGGTCATGGCCTGCACGAACGCGGCGAACGGGCTGTTCAGCCGGATGGTCACCTCGGTCGGGCTGGTCGCGTCGCAGCCGGCGTAGATGCCGCCGGTCTTGCCGGTCTTGAAGCCGCGGAACAGCTTTCCGTAGTAGTAGGTGATGTTCTCGTTCTGGTTCAGGCCGGTCCAGTTGTACCAGCGCTCGAAGTTGGCGCAGACGGCCTCGGCGTTGAAGTCGGTGCCGTCGTGGAACTTGACGCCCTCACGGAGGGTGAAGGTGTGCGACTTGCCATCCTCGGCCGACTCCCACTCAGTCGCGAGCAGGGGCTCGACGTCAGTGGTGCCGGGGGCGGCGCCGACCAGGCCCTCGTACATCTGCCGGGCGACGCGGAAGGTCTCGCCGTCGCTGGCCAGAGCCGGGTCCAGCATCACCGGGTCGGAGGACGCGGCGAACACGAAGGTGCCGCCGCCCGCGCCCCCTTCATTGGAGGTGCCCTCCGGGTCGCGCTGGCTCTGGGCGCAGGACCCGAGGGTGGCCACCAGGGCCAACGAGGCCAGGCCCATCAGGGCCTTGCCGGGTAATGAATTGCGGAAGTTCAACGTGTCCACCTCGTGTTCTTCGGGCCACTCCCCCGAGTGGTTCAGTATGTGTCGCGAACGCCCCGGCGCCCCTGGTGATCGGAAGCTGAGCCTGAGACTAGCCCAAGAGCAAGCCAGCGTCACCGTGGCCGGGCCAGGTGCAACGAAGTGGTGACCCCTCCTCGCTGAGCCCTCGGAACCTGCGTGATGCCCACGTCGCTTCCATCCGCCCTCGCGAGCTCGGGCTCCCGCCAGACCCGCCACGCTCCGTAGGCATCACGCAGGTTCCGAGGCCTCCGCTCGTCTCCGGACGAGGGTTAGAGAACGACCAGGGCGTCTCGGTGCACGACCGCGCGGTCGTACCCGGCGCCGTACTCCGCGATCAGGTCGCGGGTGGTCCGCCCGAGCAGGGCGGGCAGCTCCTCCGCGTCGTAGTTGACCAGGCCGCGGGCGATCACCGCACCGTCCGGGCTGACCAGGTTGACCGGCTCACCGGCGGTGAACTGCCCGGCCACTCCGGTGATCCCGGCGGGCAGCAGGGAAGCGTTGCGCTGGGTCAGGGCCCGTACGGCGCCGGCGTCCAGCACCAGCTCGCCACGGGCATCGCTGGCGTGCTTCAGCCACAGCAGCCGGGTGGACCGGCGCCGGCCGGTCGGATGGAACAGCGTGCCCACCGGCTCGCCGGCCAGGGCCGGCCCGACCTGCTCGGCGCTCGTCAGGACGGCCGGGATGCCGGCCGACGTGGCGATCCGGGCCGCCTCGATCTTGGTGATCATGCCGCCGGTTCCCACCGCCGATCCGCGCGAGGCGACGTCGACCCCGGCCAGGTCGTCCTCGCCGCGTACGTCGGAGATCCGGACCGCGTCCGGTCGGCTCGGCTTGGTCGTGTACAGCGCGTCCACGTCACTGAGCAACACCAGGGCGTCGGCGTGCACCAGGTGGGCCACCAGGGCGGCCAGCCGGTCGTTGTCGCCGAAGCGGATCTCGTGGGTGGCCACGGTGTCGTTCTCGTTGACGATCGGGAGGATGCCGAGCTCGAGCAGGCGGCCGAACGTCCGGTACGCGTTCCGGTAGTGGCTGTGCCGGGTGACGTCGTCGACGGTCAGCAGCACCTGGCCGACTCCGATCGCATGCCCGGCGAACAGCTGGGTGTAGTGGCCCATCAGCAGGCCCTGCCCGACGGAGGCGGCGGCCTGCTGGGTGGCGAGGTCCTGCGGCCGGGCCTTGAGGGTCAGCGGGGCCAGGCCGGCGGCGATCGCCCCTGAGGAGACCAGTACGACCTCGCGGCCCTGCTGTCGCACCTCGGCCAGGGAACGCACCAAGGTCTCGATCCGGCCCGGGTCGATCCCGCCGGCGGTCGTGGTCAGCGAGGACGAACCGACCTTGACGACCACCCGGCGGGTCGATGCGCCGTCGGCCACCGCTCAGCGCCCTTCCAGGCGCGGGTCGCCGCCGCGGCGGTGGAAGAGCATCTCG
>DATHBQ010000188.1:0-3971 GCA_035296105.1 Propionibacteriaceae bacterium
ACCACGTCCTTGCGGCTGAGCTACCGGTTGACCCAGGTCAGCGTGGTGAGTCGACCGGCCAAGCCTGGCCGCGCCCTGGCCGCGTTCGGCTCCCTGCTCGGCCAGATGCCGGCCGACCTTCCGGTCACGGTGGAGGTGACCGGCCGGACCGTCCTGTCGCTGACCTGTCCGCAGCTCCCGCTGGCCCGGCTGTCGTGCGGTGCCGGGATCGCGCCGGCGTTACGGACCCTCCGCCCGATCCCGTTCGACCGGTCACGGGTGCTGGTTCAGTACGACCGTCCGGCAGGGCGCTGAGCGGTCGGAACCTCGGGGTGGACTCTCCTGCGCTCGGCGTCCTGGCCGCGACCGCCTGGTTCGTGGTCCACCTCGGCTATGTCCTGCTTGCCGGGGTCGGCACCTTCTGGACGGTGGTCTGGCCGGAGGGTCAGTCGGTACGCCGGCTGCGCGCGCTCGCCTTCGTCGGCCTCGCCCTGACCGCGATCGGTACGGTCGCCGAGGCCCTGGTCGACCGGACCGCCCCGGGCCTGCTGGTCCGGCTGGCGCTCCTCGCCATAGTCGGGTTCTACGGCGCTGAGCTGCTGCGCAACCCCGTGCGGGGTCCCGCTCGGCCCATCGTGATCGGGCTCATCGTCGTCCTGACCGCCACCCTGGTCGTCGACTCGGCGATGGCCACCCCGCAGGCGGCTGTCATCACTGCGACCACCGGGATCTACCTGCTGGCTCTGGCTGCCTGGCTCGGCGGTCTGGTCGCCCTGGCCAGCCTGCTCCGGACACGGGACCGGTCGGGTCGGTTGGACCAGGTCTGGTCGCGCTTCGCCCGGCTCGCCGGGCTCAGCGTGCTCGCGCTCGCCGTCACCGGTGCTGTGCAGCACCTCGTCGTGAGCGGAACGGCGACGTCCCGCTCCGGCGTGCTGCTGCTCGTCGAGGGGCTGGTGCTGGTCGCCACGCTGCTGCTCAGCCGCTACGCGGTCACGCTGAACCAGCGGCTGGCCTTTCGCGAGCGCTACCTGCCCGGCTCGACGGTCGTCACGGGTGGCCGGCCGTCGGGGGACGGTGAGGCGATAGGTCTCCGGGGGGTGCTGTCCGCGGCGCTCATCGCCGCGGCGGTTGCCCAGCTAGCCCTGCTGCCGATACCGGGGCGTCCGGCTCCGCCGCCGCTCGGCGATCCGGTGCCCACCGTACCGACGAGTCCGGTGGCGACGGTCCGCGAGGCCCGACCGGCCGCGTCCGATCGAAGCCGGTTCGCTCCTGAGCGGATCGACCTACCGGATGGCGCTTCTGCGGACGTCGTCCCGGTGGCCACCGTCGGCCGCGAGCTGGTGGTCCCGGAGGAGCCCGGCAAGGTCGGCTGGTGGGATGGCAGCTCCTACGTCGGCGACGACTACGGGTCCACTGTGATCGCCGGTCACGTCGACACCCTGGACCGCGGTGTCGGGTTCTTCGTGCGGCTCTGGAAGGCAGAGGTCGGCGAGCGCATCGTCGTGAGTGCCGGGAACGCCCGGCAGGCGTACACGATCACGAAGCTGCGCCAGGTACCGCGTACGGACCTCGTCGACGACGAGGAGGTCTTCGCGATCGACGGACCGCCGCGACTGGTGCTGATCACCTGCACCGGTGAGTTCCGGCCGGAGCGGGGCGGGTACAGCCGCAATCTGGTCGTGGTCGCCTCCCCCGTCCCCTAGCCGAAGATCACCCGGATCGGGCCGAGCTCACCCGATCGGGGGAGCCGCTGAGCGGCCTCGGCGAACAAGGGTGAAGCCATGACTCCGCTCTCTCGACTCCTGCTTCTCACGCTCGCGGCGCTCAGTACCCTGACCACCGCCGTCGCCGGCGGCTGGCTCGCCGGCGTCCTGCCGGTGCCACTGGTCGAGGCCGACGACGCACTCGCCCTGGTGATGCTGTCTCCGACCGCGCTGGCGTGGCTGGTGCTCGCCGCCGCCCTGCTCGGGCTGGTGTCCGCGCTGCTGCTGCTCGCTGCGGGCCGCCTACGCGACCCTCGGGTGCTGCTGCCTGCCGCGGCCGTCCAGCTGGTGGTCTTCGGGGTCGCGGTGCAGGGCATCGGGGCTATCGCGCTGGCCGGCTACCTGCTGGCCTGCGCGCGGTGGTGGCGGTGGTGGTGCTGGCCATCGCCCTCTGGGGCATCACCACCGGTACCTTCAGCCGACTCGGGTGCGCCAGCTGGGGACCAACCTGACCACCGGCTTCGCCGGGGCGGCGGGTGAGCTGCTGACCATCCTGCTGTTCACCGGGCTGGCCGTCGGCTGGGCGGTGCTGGTGGCAACCGCGCTGCTGCAGCTGTAGCGGCTCCCCAGAACCGTTACGTCCGCACAAGCGAGGGCGATAGGAGGCCTCACTTGTCCGGACGTAACGAGAAGTTGCCTCGCTAGCGTGTCGCGGTGGCTGCCGCTCCACCACCGAGCAGGTGCTGCATCGCCCGCCGGACGATCGCGGTCCGCTCGACGTCCGTGGCGACCTGCTCCAGGCCGAAGCCCAGCAGGATCGAGTCTTCCGTGCTCACGGCACCGGCCAGCAGGCCCTCCGACCGCACGAAGTCGCCGCCATCCGACGGGCTCCCCGGCGGCGGGCCCGGAATCGTCCAGGCGCCCAGCCCGGACTCGAAGCCCTCGCTCTGCACCTCGCCGGCGATGACAACCGAGGTGTCGTCGATGGCCACGCCGACCCCGCCGGTCGACGGGTCGGTGACGTAGCTGATCGACACCTCGACCTGCTGACCCGCGTACGCCGACAAGTCGAAGGCCACGACCTGCCAGCCGTCCGAGCTGCCGGACATGGCGTTCCAGCCACCGGTGGTCCCGGTCACCGTGCAGGGGTTGCCGCCGGTCAGGTAGTGCTCCAGGAAGGGGTGCTCTTCGAGCAGGAAGCCCTCCTCGCAGTCGGCCGGAACATCGGTCGTCGTCAGCCCACCCAGCTCGGGCAGCGTGGTCCAGTCGTCGCTGCCCACCGGATGCGCCTCGACGATCACGTGGTCGTAGGCCTCCTCGGTGTCGAACGACAGCTGGGCCCGGAGCTGCGGGGCCTGCGCGGCGGTCGCCCCGGACAGGTCGATGGTCCGGGTCAGGCGCATGTAGGAGTCGTCGACGTGGACGCCCCCGACGTACCAGTTGCCCTCCACCGGCTCGAACGCCCCGCCGGCAACACCCTCGTAGTCCCCCGCCGACTCGCTGGCGAACTGCGGGAACTGCTCGACCGGCAGGATGTTGCTGGTCGGCACGAAGCTGCCCGGCTCGTCCAGCGGGTTGGCCGCCGCGCCCGGTCCACCGAAGGTCCCGGTGGTCCCGGACAGGTCCGCCCGACCGGTGAAGCTCGCCGGGTCCGGTGCGACAGCGCGGGAGTAGGCGCCCAGGTAGTACTGGTAGAAGTCGTCGGCCAGCAGCAGGCAGTCGGAGAACAGGTCCTGCGTCACCACGCAGTCCTCGTCCGGCGCCCCGTCCAGCCCGTAGTAGATGCCGCCGACCGTGCTGCCCAGGATGCCGAAGTAACCCGCGGTCTCGCCGGCGTGCAGCACCTTGCCGCGCTCGTTGAGGTAGTCCCGGACCGACAGCGTGAGGTACTGCTGCCGTTCGGCGACCGCCGCATCCGGGAGCTGGCTGGTGCCGATCTGGGTGAGGGCGTCCTCCGGGTCCTGGGTCAGCCGGTTCTCACCGAGGTACCAGACCACGGCGTCGAAGTGCCGGAGCACCCCGAGGTGGTGCGGCACGCCCTGGGCCGAGACGTCCCAGACCGAGGCCCGGTAGCCGGCCGCCCGCAGCGCGGCGACGTGCTCGTCGACGTACTTCGGGCCGGTCCCGGTTGGCGTCTCCTCGGGGTTGACGCCCTCGTAGTCCTCGTTGGCGAGGACGAGCACCCGGTTCCGGGTGTCCTCGGCCAGCCGGTAGGTGAAGGACTCGCTGGTCCGCTTGCCCTTGCCGCGCCGGTTGCCGGTGAACCAGACCTTCACCTCGTCGCCCGGG
>DATHBQ010000189.1:0-13991 GCA_035296105.1 Propionibacteriaceae bacterium
TTCACCCTCCAAGACGCGGCCGAGCTGGTCGACTACCTCGCTGAGCTCGGCGTCGGGGCGGTCTACCTCTCCCCCGTGCTGCAGTCGACGATCGGGTCCACCCACGGCTACGACACCACCGACCCGACCCGGGTGGACACCGACCGGGGCGGGGCCGAGGGGCTGCAGGCGGTGCTCGACGCCGCCCGCGACGCCGGCCTCGGCGTGGTCGTCGACCTGGTGCCGAACCACCTCGGCATCTCGGTGCCCGCCGAGAATCCGGCTTGGTGGGACGTGCTGCAGCACGGCCGGGAGTCCGCGTACGCGGACTGGTTCGACATCGACTGGTCCCGGGACCGGATCGTCGTCCCGATCCTGGGCGATGACGCGACGCTCGCCGTTGGCGACGGCGAGCTGCGCTACTACGAGCACCGCTTCCCGCTCGCCCCCGGCACCTGGACCGACGGCGACGACCCGGACACCGTGCACGCCCGGCAGCACTACGAGCTGGTGCACTACCGCCGGGGCAACCACGAGCTCAACTACCGGCGCTTCTTCGCCGTGACCACCCTCGCCGGGGTGCGGGTCGAGGATCCCGCCGTGCTGGACGCGACCCACACCCTGGTGCCGTCCTGGGTGGCGTCCGGCGTCACCGGGCTGCGGATCGACCACCCGGACGGCCTGGTCGACCCGGCCGAGTACCTGGAGCGGCTGCGGGCCACGGCCCCTGACGCCTGGATCACCGTGGAGAAGATCCTGGAGGCCGGTGAGGAGCTGCCGAAGAGCTGGCCGGTCGCGGGCACCACCGGCTACGACGCCATGCAGGAGGTCAACGGCGTCTTCGTCGACCCGGACAGCGAACCCGCGCTGACCGCGCTGTACCGCCGGCTGACCGGTGACCAGCGGTCGATCGAGGAGCACATCGAGCAGGGCAAGCGCATGGTGGTCGGGGAGCTGCTGCCGGCCGAGGTCCACCGGATGGCCGCCCTGGTTCCCGAGGTTCCCGACGCCGGACCGGCCCTGGCCGAGGTCGCCGTCGGGTTCCACGTCTACCGCTCCTACCTGCCCGACGGGGTCGAGCGGCTGGACGAGGCCCTGGCCACGGCGACCGCGCGCCGGCCGGAGCTGGCCGACACCCTCGCCGCACTCAGCGACCGGCTGCACGACCCGGCCGACGAGCTCGCCCGGCGGATGCAGCAGCTCAGTGGGGCGACGATGGCCAAGGGCGTCGAGGACACCGCGTACTACCGCTACGCCCGGTTCGTCGCGCTCAACGAGGTCGGCGGCGACCCCGGCCGGCTCGGCATCCCGCTGGTCGAGTTCCACGACCTGCAGGCCCGGCGGCAGGCCGGACAGGCCGAGTCGATGACCGGTCTGTCCACCCACGACACCAAGCGCGGTGAGGACGTACGCGCCCGGCTCGCCGTGCTGGCCGAGATCGTCGAGGACTGGACCGGCTTCGCGGAGGCCTTCCTGGCCGCGACGGCGGTGCCGAACCGGGCCTTCGGCTACTTCCTGGCCCAGACCCTGGCCGGGGCGGGCCAGATCGGGCGCGAGCGGATGCACGCGTACGCGGAGAAGGCGATGCGCGAGGCCGCCGACGGCACCACCTGGACCGAGCCGGACGCCGACTTCGAGGGCGCGGTGCACGCGGCGGTGGACGCGGCGTACGACGACCTGGCCCTGCGCGGGGAGTGGGATCGGATCGACATGCTGCTCACGGCCCCGGGCTGGGTCAACGCCCTCGGCCAGAAGCTGGTGCAGCTGACCATGCCGGGCATCCCGGACGTGTACCAGGGCACCGAGGTCTGGGATGACTCGCTCGTCGACCCGGACAACCGGCGGCCGGTCGACTTCGCCGCCCTCCGCGACCAGCTGGCGGAGGTGCAGCAGGTGCGGTTCCCGGTCGACGCCTCCGGAGCCGCGAAGCTCTGGGTGACCACGTCGGCGCTGCGGGCCCGGCGGGACCGGCCCGACCTGTTCACCGGCTTCCGTCCGGTCACCGCGGACGGGCCGCGGGCCGGGCACCTGGTCGGGTTCGACCGCGGCGGCGCGGTCACCCTGGCCACCCGGCTGCCGGTGGGCCTGGCCCGGGCCGGCGGCTGGGAGGACACCGCGGTGGACCTGCCCGGCGCGGCGACCGACGTGCTGACCGGAACCGCGTACCGGGGCCGCACCCCGGTCGCCGACCTGCTGGCCACCTACCCGGTGGCGCTGCTCCTCGCCGACTGACCGCCACCCGCCTCGGCTGTAGACGCAGAACGACCCCGGACTCGTCGGAGTCCGGGGCCGTTCGCTGACTGCTGGGTCAGATCACTTCAGGATCTTGGTCACCCGGCCGGCGCCGACCGTACGCCCACCCTCGCGGATGGCGAACTTCAGCTCCTCCTCCATGGCGATCGGCTGGATCAGCTGCACGCTCATGTCGGTGTTGTCGCCCGGCATCACCATGTCGGTGCCCTCCGGCAGGTTCACCACGCCGGTGACGTCGGTGGTCCGGAAGTAGAACTGCGGACGGTAGTTGTTGAAGAACGGGGTGTGCCGCCCGCCCTCCTCCTTGCTCAGGATGTAGACCCGAGCCTCGAAGTCGGTGTGCGGGGTGGTTGTGCCCGGCTTGATCACGACCATGCCGCGCTCCACGTCCTCGCGCTTCGTGCCGCGGAGCAGCAGACCGACGTTCTCGCCCGCCTGGCCCTCATCGAGCAGCTTGCGGAACATCTCCACACCGGTGACGGTGGTGGTCTGCTTGGTGTCCTTGATGCCGATGATGTCGACGGTCTCGTTCACCTTGACCACGCCGCGCTCGATCCGGCCGGTGATCACCGTGCCGCGGCCGGTGATGGTGAAGACATCCTCCACCGGCATCAGGAACGGCTTGTCGATCTCGCGGACCGGCTGCGGGATGTAGGAGTCGACGGCGTCCATCAGCTCCATGATCGACTCGCTCCACTTGGGATCGCCGTTCAGCGCCGGGAAGGCGGCCACCTTGACGACCGGGACGTCGTCGCCCGGGAACTCGTACTCGCTGAGCAGCTCGCGGACCTCGAGCTCGACCAGCTCCAGGATCTCCTCGTCGTCGACCATGTCGCACTTGTTCAGCGCGACCACGATCGCCGGCACACCGACCTGGCGAGCCAGCAGCACGTGCTCACGGGTCTGCGGCATCGGGCCGTCGGTGGCCGCGACCACCAGGATCGCCCCGTCCATCTGCGCCGCGCCGGTGATCATGTTCTTGATGTAGTCCGCGTGACCCGGGCAGTCGACGTGCGCGTAGTGCCGCGCCTCCGTCTGGTACTCGACGTGCGCGATGGAGATCGTGATACCGCGCTGACGCTCCTCCGGCGCTTTGTCGATCTGGTCGAACGCCGACACGGCGTTCAGGTCCGGGTACTTGTCGTGCAGCACCTTGGTGATCGCCGCGGTCAAAGTGGTCTTGCCGTGGTCGATGTGCCCGATGGTGCCGATGTTGACGTGCGGCTTGGTCCGCTCGAACTTGGCCTTGGCCACTGAGGCTCCTTCTGGATTCTTCTGCTCCGCGGTCGCGGGGCGCTAGCTATTGACTATTTCCGGTGGTCCAGGCCGGTTTTGCCCGGCCTGATTGTTCTAGACGCGCTGTGCTGCGTCAAACCCGTAGAGACTACTCCCCGCGAGCCTTCTTGATGATCTCGTCAGAGATCGACTTCGGCGTCTCGGCGTAGGAGTGGAACTCCATCGAGTAGTTCGCCTGTCCGGAGGTCTTGGACCGCAGGTCTCCGACGTAGCCGAACATCTCCGACAGGGGCACCAGGGCCGAGATGACCTTGTTGCCGTGCTGGTCGTCCATGGCCTGCACCTGGCCACGCCGGGAGTTCAGGTCACCGATCACCGTGCCCAGGTACGCCTCGGGCGTGGTCACCTCGACGGCCATCACCGGCTCCAGGAGGGCCGGGTCGGCTTTGCGGGCGGCCTCCTTGAACACCATCGAGCCGGCGATCTTGAAGGCGAGCTCGGAGGAGTCGACGTCGTGGTACGCCCCATCCTGCAGGGTGACCTTGATGTCCTCCACCGGGTAGCCGGCGAGCACGCCGAACTGCATCGCATCCTGGACGCCCTCGTCGACCGCCGGGATGTACTCCTTCGGGATCCGCCCGCCGGTGATGGCGTTGACGAACTCATACCCGGACCCCGGCTCGAGCGGCTCGAGGTCGATGATCACCTTGGCGTACTGGCCGGAGCCACCGGACTGCTTCTTGTGCACGTAGTCGACCTTCTGCACCGGACGGCGCAGGGTCTCCCGGTAGGCCACCTGCGGCTTGCCGATGTTGGCCTCGACCCGGAACTCCCGCTTCATCCGGTCGATCAGCACCTCCAGGTGCAGCTCGCCCATGCCGGCGATGATCGTCTGGCCGGTCTCGTCGTCGGTGTGCACCCGGAAGGTCGGGTCCTCCTCGGCCAGCCGCTGGATCGCGGTGCCCAGCTTCTCCTGGTCGGACTTGGTCTTCGGCTCGATGGCCTGCTCGATCACCGGCGCCGGAAAGTCCATCGACTCCAGCTGCACCGGGTTGGTCGGGTCGGACAGGGTCTCACCCGTGGTGGTGTCCTTCAGGCCCATCACGGCGACGATCTGTCCGGCGCCCACGGAGGCGATCTCCTGCCGCTTGTTGGCGTGCATCTGGTAGATCTTGCCGATCCGCTCCTTGCGGCCCTTGGTGGTGTTGGTCACCGTCGAGCCGGCCTCGAGCGTGCCCGAGTAGAGCCGGATGTAGGTCAGCCGGCCCAGGTGCGGGTCAGCGGCGATCTTGAAGGCCAGCGCCGAGAAGGGGTCGGAGTCGCTCGGCTTGCGCTCGATCTTGACCGACTCGTCGCCCGGCTTGAAGCCGTCGATGGCGCCCACGTCGGTCGGCGCAGGCAGGTACGCGATGACCGCGTCCAGTAGCGGCTGCACGCCCTTGTTCTTGAACGCGCTGCCGCACAGCACCGCGGTGATCTGTGAGGACAGGACCGCCCGGCGGACGGCCATCTGCAGCACGTCGGGGTCGATCGAGGTCTCGTCGGTGAGGTAGGCCTCCATCAGCGAGTCGTCGTAGTCGGCGACCAGCTCGACCAGCGCGTGGTGGGCCTCCTGGGCCCGCTCGAGCATGTCGGCCGGGATCTCCTCGACGGCGTAGTCCTCACCGATCGTCGTCTCGCCGCGCCAGGTGAGCGCGCGCATCCGGACCAGGTCGACGACGCCGATGAAGTTGGCCTCGGACCCGATCGGCAGCTGCAGCACCGCGGGGACGGCGTTCAACCGGTTCTTGATGGTGTCGACGCAGAAGTCGAAGCTCGCGCCGGTCCGGTCCAGCTTGTTGACGAAGCAGATCCGGGGAACCTTGTAGCGGTTCGCCTGGCGCCACACGGTCTGGCTCTGCGGCTCGACCCCGGCGACGCCGTCGAACACCGCGACGGCACCGTCGAGCACCCGGAGCGAGCGCTCCACCTCGACGGTGAAGTCGACGTGCCCAGGGGTGTCGATGATGTTGATCTGGTGGTCTTTCCAGTGGCAGGTCGTCGCGGCGGACGTGATGGTGATGCCGCGCTCCTGCTCCTGCTCCATCCAGTCCATGGTCGCCGCGCCGTCGTGCACCTCACCGATCTTGTAGTTGATGCCGGTGTAGAACAGGATGCGCTCGGTCGTGGTGGTCTTGCCCGCGTCGATGTGGGCCATGATCCCGATGTTGCGGACCTGGGACAGGTCGGTCTTGATGTCGACAGCCACTTGTGTGTCTCTGCGTCTCTCTGACTTGCCCGACTCTCAGCGCGCTCTGGCGAGCGGAGAATCTGACAACTCGTTGGTAAAGGGGTGGGTTACCAGCGGTAGTGGGCGAAGGCGCGGTTCGCCTCAGCCATCTTGTGGGTGTCCTCCCGGCGCTTCACCGCTGCCCCGAGCCCGTTGGAGGCGTCGAGGATCTCGTTCATGAGCCGCTCGGACATCGTCTTCTCGCGGCGCTGGCGGGCAAAGCTGACCAGCCAGCGCATGGCCAGCGTGGTCGACCGGTTCGGCTTGACCTCCACCGGCACCTGGTACGTCGCACCACCGACCCGGCGGCTCTTGACCTCCAGGGCGGGACGAACGTTGTCCAGCGCCCGCTTCAGCGTCTGCACCGGGTCGATCCCGGTCTTGGTCCGGGTGCCCTCCATCGCCGTATACACAATGCCCTGGGCGATCGTTTTCTTCCCGTCGAGCAGGATCTTGCTGACCAGCTGGCTGACCAGCGGCGACCCGTAGACCGGGTCGGCCGGCAGCGGACGCTTCGGCGCGGGTCCCTTGCGCGGCATTACTTCTCCTTCTTCGCGCCGTAGCGGCTGCGAGCCTGCTTGCGGTTCTTGACACCCTGGGTGTCCAGCGAACCGCGGATGATCTTGTAGCGGACGCCGGGGAGGTCCTTCACACGGCCGCCGCGAACGAGCACCATCGAGTGCTCCTGCAGGTTGTGGCCCATCCCCGGGATGTACGCGGTGACCTCGACGCCCGAGGACAGCCGGACGCGAGCCACCTTGCGCAGCGCGGAGTTCGGCTTCTTCGGAGTGGTGGTGTACACGCGGGTGCACACCCCCCGCCGCTGGGGAGAACCCTTGAGCGCAGGCGTCTTGGTCTTGCTGACCTTGTCCTCGCGGCCCTTGCGGACCAGCTGGTTGATGGTGGGCACCGCTTAGTTGTCTCTTTCTCGCTGCGAAAGGTGGAGTGTGGCCGTCCGACCGACCGGATGCGGCTCCGCGGACGACACCTGGTCGTCAGTCGTTTCGGGGCACGCTCCAAGGTCGGGCAAGCCCGAACACAAGGGCCAAGGTTACCTGCCGCGGGCAACCCGGTCAAAGCGCGGGTCCTGCCGCCGGAAACTGTGCACTCGGACCCTGGTAGAGACGGCTGAATCGTTGCAGGAGGGCCGCAACTGCACAGTTTCCCTCGAAGGGTCGCAGGTCAGGCGCCGGCGGCCTCGGTGATCTCGGCGTACGCGGCATCGTCCAGGTCGAGCTCGGCGGCACCCATGTTCTCCTCCAGGTGGGCCACCGAACCGGTGCCGGGGATCGGCACCATCACCGGTGAGCGCCGGAGCAGCCAGGCCAGGGCGACCTGGGAGGGCGTCGCCGACAGCCGCTCGGCCACCTGGGCGACCGGGCCGCCGGGCTCGGCCAGCGCGCCGGCCGAGATCGGGGCCCAGGGCAGGAAGGCGATGCCCCGCTGCTCGCAGTGGTCGAGCACGTCGCCGGAGCCGGTGTCGGTCAGGTTGTAGCGGTTCTGCACGGTGGCCACGGTGAAGTACTCGCCGGCCGCCTCGATGTCGGCCACGCTGACCTCGGACAGCCCGAGCGCGCCGACCTTGCCCTCACGCTGCAGGTCGGCCAGCACCCCGAACTGCTCCGCGGCCGGCACCTTGGAGTCGATCCGGTGCAGCTGCAGCAGGTCCAGCCGCTCCACCCGCAGCTTCTGCAGGCTCTCCTCCGCCCGCCGGCGCAGGTACTCCGGCCGGCCGTTGGTGTGCCACCGGTTCGGTCCCGACCGCTCGAAGCCGGCCTTGGTGCCGATCTTGACCCCCTCGGGATAGGGGTACAGGGCCTCAGCCAGGATCTGCTCGCTGACGTCCGGTCCATAGGAGTCGGCGGTGTCGATGAAGTTGACCCCGAGCTCGACGGCCCGGCGGACCACCCGTCTCGCCTCCTCCCGGTCCCTCGGCTCACCCCAGATGCCGGAGCCGGTGATGCGCATGGCGCCGAAGCCGAGCCGGTACACCGGGCCGAGGTCGATGATCGACAGAGATCCACTGTGCTGTGCGACGGTCATAGCGGCGACAACCCCGCCCGACCGCCGGGCTATTCCCTTCCCCTCCGACCGGCTCGGGGCGCACCAGTGCGCGCCAGGTACCGCTCGACGTCCCTCCGGGTCTCGGCCGGTAGGTCGTCCCCCGCCTCCAGCAGCCGGGGCAGCAGGTGGCGCTCGTTCATCTGGGACCGGAAGTAGAGGCTGACCGTGACGTCGTGGTCCGGCCGGTGCAGCACCGTGATCGGGTCGCCGGCCTGGATGGTGCCCGCGCGGAGCACCCGCAGGTAGGTCCCCGACCGGGCATCGGCGGCGAACATCTTCGCCCAGCCCTTCTCCCCCATCCAGCCGCGGAAGGTCGAGCAGGGGATCCGCGGCGCGGTGACCGCCAGCTCGACCTCGTCGCCGATCCGCCACCGTTCGCCGACCCGGGCCTCGTTGACATCGATCCCGGAGGTGGTCAGGTTCTCCCCGAAGAACCCGGTGGGCAGTGATCGGCCCAGCCGCTCCTCCCAGCGGTCGAGGTCTTCGCGCTGGAACGCGTACACCGCCTGCTCGTCGCCGCCGTGGTGCTTGCGGTCGCCGATGTAGTCACCGACGAGCCCGCTGCCCAGGCCGACGCGCTTGGGGCCGGGATCGCGCACCTCGACCGGCCCGGACACCGGCTCCTTGCCGATTCCGGTGGCCTCGACCGGCTTGTAGGGGTTCGGCCGCGGACGACCGAGGTTGACCGACTCGAGCACCGCCACCGAGACAGGCTATGCGGCGCGTTCCCGGCGCGGGAAGCCAGTTGCGTCGCCGACGAAGTCACTGGCGAGCGGCAGCGGGTGCCCCGGTCCGCATTCAGGATCAGCCGGGCGGCCGGCTCGAGGACCGGGCTGACCAGCCGGCGCACCGCCGCTGGAGGAACGCCGGCGGTCCGGAACCGCCCGACCTTCAGCTGCGCGGTCCAGCGGTCGAGGCTCGGACCACCAGCTCCGGCTGGACCAGCGACTGCGGTTGGCCGGGCTGGCCGGCGATCGCTCGGCGGAGGGTCTCCACCGCGCGGCGGCCGACCGAGGCGAAGTCCTGGCGGATCGTGGTGAGCGGTGGGATCGCGTACGCGGCCTCGGGCTGGTCGTCGAACCCCACGACGCTCAGGTCGGCCGGCGCCGACCGGCCCGTCTCGCTCAGGGCGCAGAGCAGCCCGAGGGCCAGCTGGTCGTTGGCCGCGAACACCGCTGTGGCCCCCGAGGCCAGGACCTCGTCCCGCGCGGCGTACCCGCGGGCCAGGCTCCAGTCACCGGGGATCGGCTCGAGCGGGCGCAGCCCGGCCGCGACCATGGCCGCTCGCCACCCGTCCCGCCGGGCCCGGGCCTCGCTCCAGTCCAGCGGCCCGGCGAGGTGCAGGATCTCCCGGTGCCCGAGATCGAGCAGATGCTCCGTGGCCAGGAGGGCGCCGGCCGCCTGGTCCACCCCGACCGACCAGGCGGACCGGGACAGGTCGCCCTCGACCAGCACCAGGGGCACGTTGGCCCGGCGGTGCCGGGCCACCTCGACGGCCTCGTCCTGGCCCGCGATGATCACAATGCCCTCGACGAGCAGTCGCATGAAGTGCTCGACCGACTCGTCGAGCTGCTCCCGAGTGAGGTTCGGCAGGTTGACCGAGGTGACGAAAAGGTGCTCGGCGCGGGCCGCGTCCTCGATGGTGCGCAGGATGCTGGTCGGACCGAAGTAGGTCGCGCTGGTGGCGATGACCCCGACGAGGCCGGTGCGGCCGCGGACCAGGGCCCGGGCCGCCGAGTTCGGGCGGTAGCCGAGCCGCTCGATCGCCTGCTCCACCCGGCCGCGGGTCTGCGGACTGATGTGCGGGGCGCCGTTCACCACCCGCGACACCGTCTGGCTGGACACCCCGGCCAGCCGGGCCACGTCCGCCAGCACCGGGACCCGGGCGCCTGCCCGCACCCCGCGGACCGCGGTCCGCGGGTGGGATCGGTGAGGGTGATCATCGGTCACCGTTCCAGCATGCCGCAACGCCTCTGGTCAGGCGCCCTCCGGCGTGAGCCGCTAC
Organism: Propionibacteriaceae bacterium; assembly: GCA_035296105.1. Classification (GTDB taxonomy): domain Bacteria; phylum Actinomycetota; class Actinomycetes; order Propionibacteriales; family Propionibacteriaceae; genus Microlunatus. Next base: position 9,807 of record DATHBQ010000189.1, read on the forward strand.
GGTTAGCGTTAACATTCCGGTCCGAAGGGTGGCAGCTCGATGACGATGTCGGATCGCGCCGTAACCATCGGTGTGGACTTCGGGACGCTGTCCGGCCGCGCGGTGGTGGTGCGGGTGGCCGACGGCGCCGAGCTCGGGTCGGCGGTGCACGCGTACGAGCACGGGGTGGTCGACGATGTGCTGCCGGGCACGGACGTCAACCTGCCACCCGACTGGGCCCTGCAGGTTCCGGAGGACTATCGCGACGTCCTGCGCCACGCCGTCCCGGAGGCGATCGAGGCGGCCGGCGTGGACCCGGCCGACGTCATCGGCATCGGGACCGACTTCACCGCCTGCACGATGGTGCCGACCACGGCCGACGGCACGCCGCTGAACGAGCGGCCCGAGTTCGCCGACCGCCCGCACGCCTACATCAAGCTGTGGAAGCACCACGCCGCGCAGGGCCAGGCCGATCGGATCAACGCCCTGGCCGAGCAGCGCGGCGAGGGCTGGCTGCCCCGCTACGGCGGGTTCATCTCCTCGGAGTGGGAGTTCGCCAAGGGCCTGCAGGTCCTCGAGGAGGACCCCGAGGTCTACGCGGCCATGGAGCACTGGGTGGAGGCCGCCGACTGGATCGTCTGGCAGCTGACCGGTCAGTACACCCGGAACGCCTGCACCGCTGGATACAAGGGCATCTACCAGGACGGCAACTACCCGTCCCGGGACTTCCTGGCTGCGCTCAACTCCGACTTCGCCGGCTTCGTCGCCGACAAGCTGGAGTGGCCCATCATCGAGCTGGGAGCGCGGGCCGGTGGCCTGTCCGCCGAGGCCGCGGCCTGGACCGGACTCCCCGAGGGCATCGCGGTGGCGGCGGGCAACGTCGACGCCCACGTCACCAACCCGGCCGCCCGGGCCATCGACCCCGGCCAGATGGTGGCCATCATGGGGACCTCGACCTGCCACGTGATGAACGGCGACCGGCTGGCCGAGGTGCCCGGAATGTGCGGCGCCGTCCACGGCGGCATCACCGCCGGCCGTTGGGGCTACGAGGCGGGTCAGAGCGGCGTGGGCGACATCTTCGGCTGGTTCGTCGACCAGCAGGTGCCGGCGACGTACGCGACCGAGGCCGAGCGTCGCGGGATCGGCGTGCACGAGCTGCTCAGCGACCTGGCCGCGCGACAACGCGTCGGTCAGCACGGACTGGTGGCGCTCGACTGGCACAGCGGCAACCGCTCGGTGCTGGTGGACCACGACCTGTCCGGAGTGGTCATCGGGCAGACCCTGGCGACCCGGCCCGAGGACATCTACCGCGCCCTGATCGAGGCCACCGCCTTCGGCACCCGGACGATCGTGGAGACCTTCCATGGCGCTGGGGTCCCGGTCACCGAGTTCATCGTGGCCGGCGGGCTGAAGAAGAACGCGCTGCTGATGCAGGTCTATGCCGACGTGCTGAACCTGCCGCTGACCGTGGCCACCTCCGACCAGGCGCCCGCCCTCGGGTCGGCGATCCATGCCGCCGTGGCCGCCGGCGCCTACCCCGACGTCCCGGCGGCGGCCGAGGCGATGGGCCGCTCCGAGCCGGCGGCCTACACGCCGGACCCGGCCAACGCCGCCGTCTACGACCAGCTGTACGCGGAGTACCGGACCGTACACGACTACTTCGGCCGCGGCGGCAACGACGTGATGCACCGGCTGCGCGAGCTGCGCCGCCGGGCCTACGCCGGTCGTCCCGCCGACTCCGGGAGCGACGAGGTGGAGGCTGCGGCACGGGAGGACGGGCCGGCGTGACCATCCCGGTGGAGATCGCCGACCTGGTGCGTCTGGTGCGGCGCGAGGTGGCCGACCTGCACGCCGAGCTGCCGCGGAACGGCCTGGTGGCCTGGACCGCCGGGAACGTATCCGCCCGGGTGCGCGGCGCGGATCTCTTCGTGATCAAGCCGTCCGGGGTGTTCTACGACGAGCTGACGCCCGACAACATGGTGGTCTGCGACCTGCACGGCGACCTCGTCGAGGGCGACCACGCCCCATCCTCCGACACCGCCGCCCACGCGTACGTCTACCGGCATCTGCCCGAGGTCAACGGCGTGGTGCACACCCACTCCCCCTACGCCACCGCCTGGGCCGCCCGCGGCGAGCCGATCCCCTGCGTGCTGACCATGATGGCCGACGAGTTCGGCGGCGAGGTCCCGATCGGGCCCTTCGCCCTGATCGGCGACGACTCCATCGGCGCCGGCATCGTCGAGACCCTGCGGCGGCACCGCTCCCGGGCGGTGCTGATGCAGAACCACGGACCGTTCACCGTCGGCGACAGCGCCCGGGCGGCGGTCAAGGCCGCGGTGCTGTGCGAGGAGGTCGCCCGGACGGTGCACCTGGCCGCACAGCTCGGTGAGCCCCTGGCCATCCCGCCGCAGCACATCGACGCCCTCTACGACCGGTACCAGAACGTCTACGGTCAACCCGAGCGACCCGAGCGAGGACAGCGCCCATGAACACCACAGCCTCCCCCACGGTCTGGTTCCTGACCGGCAGCCAGGGCCTCTACGGCCCGGAGGCTCTGGCGCAGGTCGAGCGGCAGTCCCGGCAGATCGCCGACCGGCTCGCCGACAGCGGGCTGCCGGTCCCGGTGGTCTGGCAGCCGGTGCTGACCGACGCGGACGCCATCCACGCCCTGGTGCTGCGGGCCAACGCCGACCCGGACTGCATCGGGGTGATCGCCTGGATGCACACCTTCTCGCCGGCCAAGATGTGGATCCGCGGCCTGACGGCGCTGCAGACCCCGCTGCTCCACCTGCACACCCAGGCCAACGAGCGGCTGCCCTGGTCCGAGATCGACATGGACTTCATGAACCTGAACCAGGCGGCCCACGGCGACCGGGAGTTCGGCTACATCCAGACCCGGGTCGGGGTCGCCCGCAAGACCGTCGTCGGGCACGTGGCCGACCCCCGGGTGGTGAGTCGGATCGCCGCCTGGCAGGCCGCCGCCCGCGGCCGCGCGGCGGTGCGCCGCCTCAAGCTGGCCCGGTTCGGCGACAACATGCGCGATGTCGCGGTCACCGAGGGCGACAAGGTCGACGCCGAGATCCGGTTCGGCGTCTCGGTCAACACCTGGGGGGTCAACGACCTGGTCGCTGCGGTCGACGCGGTGTCCGACGCCGAGATGGACGACCTGGTCCAGGCGTACGGCGACGAGTACGAGGTCGTCCCCGAGCTGGCCCCGGGCGGCGACCGGCACGACTCGCTGCGCTACGGCGCCCGGATCGAGGCCGGGCTCCGGCACTTCCTGCGCGACGGCGGCTTCGGCGCGTTCACCACCAACTTCCAGGACCTGGGCGGCCTGCGCCAGCTCCCCGGTCTGGCCGTGCAGCGGCTGATGGCCGAGGGCTACGGGTTCGGCGGCGAGGGCGACTGGAAGACCTCGGTGATGCTGCACACCCTCAAGGCGGTGGGCGCGGGGCGGCCCGGCGGCACCTCGTTCATGGAGGACTACACCTACGACCTCGGTCCGGAGCCGCACAAGATCCTCGGGGCCCACATGCTCGAGGTCTGCCCGACCATCGCCGGCGACCGGCCCCGGGTGGAGATCCATCCGCTGGGGATCGGCGACCGGGAGGACCCGGTGCGCCTGGTGTTCACGGCCGCCTCGGGACCGGCCACCGTGACCGGCATCTGCGACGTGGGCGACCGGTTCCGGCTGGTGGTGAACGAGGTGGACGTGGTCCCGCCGGACGAGCCGCTGCCCCGGCTGCCGGTGGCACGGGCCGTGTGGGTGCCCCGACCGGACCTGGCCACGTCGGCCGAGTGCTGGCTCACCGCCGGCGGCCCGCATCACACCGTGCTGTCCACCGCGGTCGGCACCGAGGAGCTCACCGACCTCGCCGAGATGCTGCAGACCGAGCTGCTGGTGATCGGCGCCGACACCCACCCGCGCCGGTTCCGCTCGGAGATCCGCTGGAACGCCGCGTACCACCGGCTCGGGCTCGGCGGCTGAGATGGCCCTGACCGCCCGGCTGCACGGCGTCGGCGACCTCCGGCTCACCGACGAGTACCGTACCGACCCGGCGCCGGACGGGTGGTCCCGGATCGCCGTCACCTCGGTCGGCATCTGCGGATCGGACCTGCACTGGTTCACCGAGGGCGGCATCGGGGAGGTCGGGCTCGAGCACCCGGTGGTGCCCGGACACGAGTTCGCCGCCGTCGCCCTGGACG
>DATHBQ010000190.1:0-5686 GCA_035296105.1 Propionibacteriaceae bacterium
GAGTGGTCCGGCTGCCGCGGGAAGGTCGGGATCAGCACCTCGACGGCCGGGCGCGGCGATGGTAGGGCGCCCCCACGCCTCCGACCCGCGCCGACTCGGTCTGGTCCTGCTCATGACGTCCTCCCCGGCGGACCGCCTGACCGATCCACCGTCGAGAGGCCTACCCCCGACGGCGTCGGCGAACCGGCTCAGCCTCCCGGCAGCAGCTCCAACCGCTGCTCGGTCCGAGCCTCGACCGCGGCCCGGCTGGCCACGAACGGCCAGGTCCGGTTGCCGGCCCAGAGCTCGGTCTGGTCGGCGTAGTTGGCGTGGAAGGCGTGGCCGGAGACACCCGACTGGTTCACCCAACGGGACTGGTCGAGGTTGCCGAGGTCGACCACCATCCGCATGGTCGGAGCGCTGGTCACGGTGTAGCCCTTGGTGGTGTCGTAGGACATCGCGTTGACCACCGCCGGACCGCCGCCGACCTCGTAGGGGCCGCGGTTGAACAGGGCCTCGACGGGCTTGGTCCCGCTCGTGCCCAGGGTCTGGTTGCGGAGGGTGACCGTGTGCAGCCGCCCCCAGGACCATTCGTCGACGTCGCGGGCCATCAGCGAGGTGATCTCCTTGCGCGCATTGGTCATGGCCAGCCGCAGGATGTCGTCGCGCGACTCGATCACGTTGGCGGTGTTCACGTCGTCCCACCACAGGTTGCGCGGCTGTTCGAGCAGCCCCAGCACCACGGCGTTCCAGCGGTCCCCACCGACCGGCCACAGCTCCTCGGGCAGCTCGTCGCGGAAGGCGAGCTTGAGGATGTTGTGCATCACCACGTTGAAGTACGCGGCCGCGGCGGAGTCGGGTGCCGCGGAGTAGTCCCAGCCGACCAGGGTGCGCTGCCCCTCCGCCACCCAGCCGTCGTCGACCTTGACCCTGAGCAGGGCCGGCACCAGCTGCTCCGCCACCCGGATGGTGTCGTCGTAGAGCAGGGCCTCCGCCTGGTCCAGCGTCAGCGCCGAGGTATCCCGGAGCTGCTCGAGGATCTCCTGGCTGCGCCAGCCGTAGGAGTAGGCCGAGCCGACCGGATACGGGTACTGGCCGCCGATCACGGGCTGGTTGGCGGCGACCAGCACCCCACCCGACGGGTTGTACACCCAGGGCAGCTGGGCGAACGGGACCATCCCTCGCCAGTCGTACGCCTCGTCCCACCCGGGGGCCGGGGTGCGACCGTCGCCCTTGCCCCGCCGCGGCATCATCCCGGGCAGCTGGTAGCCGATGTTGCCCGCCACGTCGGCGTAGACCAGGTTCTGCGAGGGGGCGGCGAGCAGACTGGCGGCCTCCCGGAACTCGGCGAAGTTCTGCGCCTGGTTGATGCTCAGCAGCGCGTCCATCGTCCGGCCCGGGGTCAGCCCGACCCAGCTGAGCGCGACGGCGTACCCGGGTCCCGCGGGCGGGGCCTCGGTGGCGGCCACGCGCTGCAGCCGCGGGCTCACGTCGGACAGCAGAGGTCCGTGGCGGGACGACCGGATGGTGATGGTGCGCGGCTGCTCCTCCCCCGACACCCGGATCTGCTCGGTCAGCGTCGTCAGCGGGGCGAGCCCCTTGCCGACCCGGACCTGGTTGCCGTCGACCCGTTCGAGGTACAGGTCCTGGACGTCCAGGTGGCTCGTGGTCAGGCCCCAGGCGATGCTGGCGTTGTGCCCGATCACCACCCCCGGGACCGAGGCCAGGCTGAAGCCGGCGACGTCGTAGGAACAGGCCTCGGTGACCGCCCGGCAGTGCAGCCCGACCTGGGTGAAGACCGACGGGATCGAGGTGGCCAGATGCGGATCGTTGGACAGCAGCGGCTTACCGCTCGCCGTGCGGGATCCCGACACCACCCACGAGTTCGAACCCATCTCCCCCTCCATCCCGCGCGGGCGGAGCAGCGGGGCCAGGGTGGCGTTCATCCGGTTGACCTCGGCCAGGGCACCGCGGGCACCGGCCGGCTGGGTGAGCTCCTCGGCATCCGGGAGCGGGGCGCTCGAGCGCCGGCGGGCCGTCGGGTCGAACTTCTTCTTGACCACGTTGCCGCGACCGACGATCGGTTCGTAGCCCTCCAGGGGGTAGCCGGGGAACAGGTTGGCCGCGCGACCGGCTCCGAACGTCGCGGTGACCAGCGCCCGTTCGGCCTCCTGCTCGAAGTTGGAGCTCAGGTTCCAGGCCATCACCTTGAGCCAGGACAGCGAGTCGGCGGCGGTCCAGCGCTCCGGTGTGTAGTCCAGCCCCTGCAGCCCGAGGAGCCGGTACTCCAGGGACAGGTCAGCGGTCGAGGTGCTGTCCAGGTAGGCGTTCACCCCGGCGGCGTAGGCGTCCAGGGCCCGGCGGGTCGAAGGAGCCAGCAACGGAAGCTCCTGCTCGGCCACCCGCCGCCAACCGAGGGTGCGGACGTAGGCGTCGGTCTGGACCTGGGACTCGCCGTAGAGCTCCGAAAGCCGGCCCGCCGCCAGGTGCCGGCGGAAGTCCATCTCGTAGAACCGGTCCTGGGCCTGCACGAAGCCCTGGGCCAAGAACAGGTCCTCAGCACTGTCGGCGTAGATCTGGGGCACCCCGTACGCGTCCCGCAGCACCTCGACCGGAGCGGACAGCCCGGGCACCGTCAGCCGACCGGATGTCGTCGGGAAGGACGAGCGCACTGAACCGACGCCGACGGACGTCAGGGCGGCGGCCGCGAGCACGAGCACCACCACGCTGAAGAGCAGCCAGCGGGGAACTCGCACCGTCACACCCTATGAGTCCAGGATGCGTTGCAGGGTCGCGCGACCCATCCGGTGCATCGCGGGATTCGTGTCGACGTAGTACCAGACGACCCCCATCGCCTGCTCGAGGGCCCACGCCTGGCCGCGCCGCCACTCCAGGTCATCGACGCCCAGGTCCGTGCGCAGCACCTCCCGGGGTCCGCTCTCCAGCAGGTGCCACGCGGCAACGAGGTCCAGTGCCGGGTCGGCCGGGCCGAGCCCGCCCACGTCGATGACTCCCGTGAGGCGACCGTCGGCGACCAGCACGTTGCCCGGCGTCAGGTCGCCGTGGGTCATCACGTCAGGGCTGGTGCGGGGCAGGACCCGCAGACCGGTCCAGATCTGACGCAGCCGGGGCACGTCCACCAGGTCCTCGCTGTGCGCGAAGCCCTCACGCATCCAGGCGTCATGGTTGCGCAGGTCCCCACCTCGCCCGGCCCGGGCGAAGGTGCGGCCGCGGGTGTCGATCGAGCGGACACCGGCGATGAAGGCCGCCAGGTCGTGGGCGAACGCCACCGAGGCACTCTGGTCGTCCTCGGCGGCAGACGTACCCGGGACCCAGGTCTGCACCGACCACGGCAGCGGGTAGCCGGCGCCGGGCTCGCCGATCGCCACCGGCTCAGGGGTGGCGTACGCGGTCCGTCCAGCCAGCTCGCGGGCCGCTCCGGCCTCCTCCCGCAGCCACTGTCGAGCCGCCTCCACCTCGATCGGCTGCAACGGGAACCGGCCGGTGAGGTGGTCGCCGATGCGGAACAGCGCGTTCACGGTGCCGGCGGACGCCAGCGGTCGGACCGGTAGCGCCGCCCACTGCGGGAACTGCTCGGCGACCAGTCGGCGGACGGTCTGGACGGGCACCGACAGCTGGCCGGGGTGCATGGTCATCGCTGCCAGCATGCCGGTGGCGCATCGGGCCTGACCACCCATTAGCAGTCGTTATGCTTGAGTGCTAGCCGATCCCTCCTGCGAGAGAGCCCGAATGCCCACCTACCAGTACCGATGCACCGACTGCGGCCACGACCTCGAGGCCGTGCAGAAGTTCAGCGACGCCGCGCTGACCGAGTGCCCGAACTGCAGTGGCTCTCTGCGCAAGGTCTTCAACGCCGTGGGAGTGGTGTTCAAGGGCTCGGGCTTCTACCGCACCGACAGCCGCGCCGGCAACGGTGATGGCTCGGGCGGCAAGGACAAGGCCGACGGCAAGGAGTCGACCGGCGTCAAGGAGAAGGAGAAGAAGGACACCAAGGAGCCGGTGGCAGCCAAGGCGACGAACGGCTCCAGCCCGACCAAGCAGCCGGCCGCGAGTGCGGCAGCGTCCACAGGCGGATCCGGCTCGACCTGACCTGTGGATAGCGCGGACGGTCTCGCCGCGCGTCCTTAGTCTCCGGGCGTGAGAGGACAGAACCGCCGCCCGCGACGGCCCTGGCTGAGCTTCCGCCGAGCCGTTTCCTGGCACCGACGCAAGCTCGCGATGCTGGCCGTGGTGGCCGCCGTGCTGACGGGGCTTGCGGCTGCCGTGCCCGAGGGACCGCCGACGGCAAGTGTGGTTCGCTCCGCCACCGCCCTGGCCGGGGGCGTACGGCTGACCGCGGACGACCTCGAGGTTGCGCAGGTGGCGGCGGCCGACACTCCGGAAGAGGTGGTGTCCGACCCGGCCGCCCTGATCGGGCGGACGCTGGCCGCGCCCGTCCCCCGAGGACAGGTGCTGACCGAACGCGCTGTCGTCTCGGCCCGGACCTCGCCCGGACGGGTCCTGGCGCCGCTCCGTCTGGCCGACGCGGAGGCCACCGCGCTGCTGCGACCCGGCGACATGGTGGATGTGCTGGCGGCCGACCCGGAGGCCGAGCAGGCGTTCGTCGCCGGCCGAGGCGTCCGCGTGGTGACCGTCCCGGCGACGGCCGACCCCGACGCCGGCCCGGATCCGGCCGGTGCCCTGGTGCTGGTCGAGGTCGATCCGGAGACCGCCCGGGTGCTGGCCCGGGCCGCCGTGGCCGCCACCTTGACCGTCATCTGGCGTTGACCCACGACTGCTACCGTTCGCGGCCATGAGAGGGTTTCGAGACTTCCTGCTGCGGGGCAATCTGATCGAGCTGGCCGTCGCGTTCATCATGGGCGTGGTGTTCGCCGCCGTCGTGGATGCGTTCACCCAGATCCTGCTGGACATCCTCGGCTTGATCGTCCGGGTCGAAGGTCTCAGCCAGCTTGATGTGCGAGGCATCAACATCGGCAACTTCCTGACCGCGTTGCTGACCTTCCTCTTCACCGCGCTGGTCATCTACTTCGCGGTGGTCGCGCCGTACAACAAGCTCAGTGCGGTACGGAAGAAGGAGGAGCCGGAGAAGGCCGCGTCGACCGAGGACCTGCTGGTCGAGATCCGCGACCTTCTCCGGGAGCGCAACACCCGGATGTGAGCGTCGAGCCGCCAGCTCCAGCTAGTCGTGCCCGAGGGTGTCGCCGCGCGGCATCACCGGGTGCCGGCGGCGACGAGCAGCTCGCACGGTCCCACGAAACCGTCCGCCGTCTCGAACCGGCTCAGTGCCTCCGCGATCTCGGTCCACACCCCCGGCCGCTCCTCCGCCGGTACGCCGCTGAGCATCTGGTGCAGGGCGCCGAAGGACTCCCGCTCGAAGCGGACGCACTCGGCGGCCGACGGCAGCCGGAGCGGGGCCGGCACGGTCTCCACGGTCACCTCGGTGAAGCCGGCGGTGCTCAGCGCCTGCTCGACGACGCCGGGGGCACCCAGGCTGAAGGGACCCGGTTGCCCGGGCTGTGGTGGGCCCAGCCGCGCCCGCTCGCGGATGATCGAGACCGGGATGGAGAAGAACTCGTTGTTCTCGGGTGTCGAGCCTGCACCCGCAACCGGCGCAGCGGGGCACGCCGCCGGAGAGCTGCCACACTCGGTCGGCGTTGGCGGAGGGCCTGACGTTGTCCTTGATCGC
>DATHBQ010000191.1:0-3387 GCA_035296105.1 Propionibacteriaceae bacterium
AGGCCCACCACTCCTCCGACCGCCACCAGGGCGACCCCGTTCGCACTACGCGCCGGCGACACCTCACCGGGACGGCCGGCGGGCGCCGTCGCGACGATCGCCGGGTCGGCGTAGGTCTGCAGCGGCGGCAGCCCCTGCACCACCGGCACCAGCTCGCCCATCCGCTGGGCCGCGAACAAGGTGTCCAGCCGGGCGCGATAGTCGTCGGCGTCCATCGCGCCCGCCTCGTACGCCGCGTTGAGTCGCGAGCTCAGCTGGTTGCGCTCGGCCTCGGTGACCGGTGCCTCGGGCGTGCTCCGGTAGGGCGAGGAGATCGGCAGCTCGTTGCTCACGGCTCCAGTGTGGCCGGTAGACCGAACTTCTCGAACAACCGGAGGTCGAAGAAGACGCTGACGTGGCTGACCCGGTCGCCGTCCAGGGTCAACACCTGCAGCTGGAAGGCGGCGTGGCGGCCGTCGGGCTGGATCATGTAGAGCCCGAACGCCGGCTGACCGTTGGCCTGCGTCGGGACCAGGACCTGGTCGCCGGGGCCCTGGGCGGGGCAGTTGCGCCGGATCACCTCGCCGATGGCGTCGGCCCCGCGGTACCAACCGAGATAGGGCGGCATCTCCCACACCGCGTCCTCGGCCAGCAGCTCGACGATCCGCGCGACGTCGTAGTGCTCGAACGCGGCGACGTAGTCGGCCAGCAGCTCCTTGGCCCGGGACTCGTCGAGGTCGCCGGACTCGGTCTCCGGATCGAGCCGGTGGACCGTGGCCCGGGCCCGCTGCAGGCTGCTGTTCACCGCCGCCACCGACATCTCGAGCAGCTCGGCCACCTCGCTCGCCTGCCAGGCCAGCACGTCGCGCAGGATGAGCACCGCACGCTGGGCCGGGGTCAGGTGCTGCAGGGCGGCGACGAACGCCAGCCGTACGCTCTCCCGGTCCACCACCGCGGCCGCCGGGTCGACCTCGGGATCGCCCCACACCACGGCGTCCGGCAGCGGCTCCAGCCAGGTCACCTCGTAGTCCAGCCGAAGGCTCGCGTGCGGGTCGCTGGCGGGTTGGCCGAGCCCGACCGGCATCGGCCGGCGACCACGACTCTCCAGCGCGGTGAGACAGGTGTTGGTGGCGATCCGGTACATCCAGGTGCGCACCGACGACCGCTGCTCGAACTTCTCGAACGCCTTCCAGGCCCGCAGGTAGGTCTCCTGCACCAGGTCCTCGGCCTCGTGCACCGAGCCCATCATCCGGTAGCAGTGCGCCGTCAGCTCTCCCCGTAACGGCTCCACTGTCCGGGCGAACAGATCCTCATCGAGAGTGACCGTCATGGTCCAAGAACCTACTCCGCCCCGGCGACATCCGCAGGTGGGCCCAGGCCGGTGTGGTGCGCCGCGAAGGTGAGCAGGTCGGCCCATTCGGCGGCCTCGAGCCGGGTCGGCCGGCCCAGGCCGTGGCCGGCGGCGGTCTCGATCCGGGTCAGGATGGGCGCGTCACCGGTCTGCGCGTGCTGCAACGTGGCGGTGAACTTGTGGCTGTGCAGCGGGACCACCCGGTCGTCGTGGTCCCCGGTCAGCACCAGGGTCGCGGGGTAGGCCGTGCCCGGAACCACGTTGTGCAGCGGCGAGTATGCCCGCAGCACCGCGTACTGGTCCGGGTCGTCGGGGTCGCCGTAGTCGGAGATCCAGGCGGCGCCGACGGTGAACCGGGAGAACCGGAGCATGTCCAGCACACCGACGGCCGGCAGGGCGACCGCGGCCAGGTCCGGCCGCTGGGTCAGCACCGCGCCGACCAGCAGCCCGCCGTTGCTGCGGCCGTGCAGGGCCAGCTGGGCTGGCGTGGTGACCCCCGACGCCGCCAGGTCCTCGGCGACCGCGATGAAGTCGTCGAACACCTTCTGCTTGCGGTCCAGCCGCCCGTCCTCGTGCCAGGCGGTGCCGAACTCGCCGCCGCCGCGCAGGTTGGCGATGGCCAGCCGTCCACCCGCCGCCAACCACCCGGACCAGCCGGAGCGGTAGTCGGCCAGGATCGGGATCTTGAACCCGCCGTAGCCCCAGAGCAGCGTGGGCTGTGGCGCGGACCCGTCGACTCCTTCCGGTGTGATCAGGAAGTACGGCACCCGGGTGCCGTCCGCGCTGGTCGCGGCCCGCCGTTCGACCGTCACCGCGGGCGGCCGGAAGCCCTCGTCCGCCGCGGGCACCAGGTCCGGGAGCGGAGTGACCTCCCCGGTCGCTGTGTCGACCCGGTAGCTCTGGGTGGGCACGGTCACCGAGGACAGGCCGATGAAGCACTCGGTCGAGTCGGGACGACCGTGCAGCGCGACCAGCGATCCGCCGCTGACTGGGACGACACCGAGGTCGGCGCCGGACTTGTCGAACCGGCGGATCTCGGGCGAGGCGTCGGCGAGGTAGGCCGCGATGAACCCGTCCCGGACCGCGGTGACGGTGAGCAGGGTCGCCACCTGCTCGGGCACCACCTCCACCCAGTGCGGGATGCCGTCAGCCGCCAGCTGCTCGAGGTCCACCGCGACGAGCCGGCCGCGTTCGGCGTTCAGATCGGTCTGCAGCACCAGGCGCGAGCCGTTGCTGGACACCACAGCGAACTCGGCGGCGGGCTCGTCCACGACCTTGACCACGGCGCCGAGCCGGCTGCCGCCGTCCGGTCCGGTCTCGATCGGGAACAGCCAGAGTCGGTTGCGGTTCTCCGTCCCGGCCACGATGGTGACCGCCAGGAACCGGTCGTCGTCGGTGACCTCGGCGAACATCATCAGGCTGTCGTCCTCGGGAAAGGCGAGCACCTCCTCGTCCATCTCCGGGTCGTCGCCGATCCGGTGCAGCCGCAGGGTGGGACGCGGCAGCGCCACCGTCTCGGTGCCCTCGGCCCCGCCGGTGGGCGAGAAGCTGGTGTAGGCGTACGAGCGTCCGTCCGGCAGCCAGGCCGCGGTGGAGAACTTGGTGGTCACCGCCGCGTCGTCGATCGGCGCCCCGGTGGCCAGGTCGAGCAGCGAGAACGTGGTCCAGTCGCTGCCGGCCCCGCTGATCGCGTACGCCGCCCGGGACCCGTCGGAGCTGACCGAGAGGTTGGTCAGCGAGCGGGTGCCGTCCGCGGACAGCGCGTTCGGGTCGACCAGCACCCGGCCGCCGGCCCGGAGCTCGTCCAGGGAGTCGGCCACGAACCACACGTCCTGGTTCTGGGTGCCGTCGTTACGGGGAAGGACGTAGCGGTTGCCCCGGACCTGCGGCACGCCGGCCCGCGGCCGGTGCAGGACCGCCCGCATCGTCTCGGTGAACCAGCCCCGGTCCGGCAGCGCCGCCAGGTAGGCCTCGGTGACCTCGTTCTGCGCCGCGACCCAGCGGGCGGTCTCCGGTGCGTCCGGATTTTCCAGCCAGCGGTACGGGTCCGCGACCGC
>DATHBQ010000192.1:0-12916 GCA_035296105.1 Propionibacteriaceae bacterium
GTTCGGTCGCGGCGATCAACGCCGCGCGCCGCCGGTCGGGCGGCAGTGGGTTGGCACGAGACACGACGGGAAGTCTAGTGAGTGAGCACTCACTCACGCAAGGCGGATTGTAGGGTGGCTGCCGCGGGTAACCGCGGGAACGACGACGGGAGCGTACGCGGTGGGTCTGGGTCGGCTGGCTGACGAGGTCTTCGAGGCCGTTCTCTTCGACATGGACGGCACGCTGATCGACTCCACCCCCGCTGTGATGCGGGCGTGGAGGACCTGGGCCCAGGAGATGGGGCTGACCGCGGAGGTGATCGGCCGGCACCACGGCGTGCCGGCTGCCGGCGTCGTCCGGGCCGTGCTGCCACTGGAGCGGCAGCAGGCGGCGATCGCCCGGATCAACGAGCTCGAGCTGGCCGATGTGGGCGACATCGTGGTGCTGCCCGGGGCGGCCGAGGCGCTCAAGGCCCTGGCTGACGCCAGGAACGCGGTCGCCACATCGTGCACCATGCCGCTGGCCCGGGCCCGGATCGGCGCGGCCGGTCTGGTGCCGCCATCGACCCTGGTCACTGCGAACGACGTGAGCCACGGCAAGCCGGACCCGGAGCCGTTCCTGGTCGCGGCGGAGAAACTGGGCGCCGACCCGACGCGTTGCCTGGTGGTCGAGGACGCCCCGATGGGCCTCAAGGCGGCCCACGCCGCCGGCTGCTTCACCCTCGCCGTGGTCACCACCACGCCGCGTGAGGCGCTGGACGCCGATGCGGTCGTCGACGACCTGTCGGCCGTCGAGTTCGTCCCGGGGGACGACGGGATCCGGGTCCGCCTCCGTTGAACTCGGAGCCGCTGCGGACTAGCCGGTCTTGCGGCGGAAGGTCCGCTTGGTGTCCGCCGGGCCGTGCGCGTGCGTGTCGCCCGGTCCGGCGTCCAGATGCGCCTCGCCCTCGGACGCGCGACCCTGCTTGGCCTCGAGAGCCTCGCGGAACTTCCGCTTGGTCTCGTCCAGGTCGGTGTGCGGGGCAACCTTCTTCTTGGCCATCGTGTCTCCTCTGGTGACTAGCTGCTGGACGGCCATGAGGTCGGCGGCCACTGCCCGGCGGGCTGCTCGCTCGACGGTTCGTCTCCGGCCCGCGAGGCCGTGGTGCTGGTCGGGGTGTCCTCCTCCGGCACGTCGGTCTCGCCGCCGACCAGCTTGACCGCGGTGCCGTACGCCGCCACCTCGCTCAGCGACTGGGTGATCTCACTGCAGTCGAACCGCAGCCCGACCACGGCGTCGGCGCCGGCCGCCTCGGCCATCGCGACCAGCGCACCGACCGCGTCCTGCCGGGACTCGGTCAGCATGGTGACGTAGCCGTCGATCGGGTTGCCGCTGCGCAGGTCCGGGCGCAGCTCACGGGTCCGGGCCACCACCCCGACCACCTCGCCCAGGACCTCGGAGATCTCCCGGCCGGGGAGGTGCTCCAGGGTCACCACCGGCAGCGACCGGGTCACCAGCGTGGGCTTCTTGGCGATCGGCGGCTGCGGTGTCCACTGGCCCGGCTGCGGCTGGCCGTACGGCGGGGGCTGGCCGTAGGGCTGCTGGGGCGGCTGGCCGTACGGCGGCTGACCCGGCCGCGGCGGCGCCGACGGCTGCCCGTACGGCGGCTGCTGGCCGTAGGGGTTCGGCTGCGGAGGCTGGCCGTAGGGGTTCTGGCCGTAGGGCGGCTGCTGCCCGTAGTTGCTCATGGGAGACAACATAACCGGCAGCAGTCAGGCCCTGGACCCGAACGGCGTACGGCGTCAGGCGGCCCGCAGGAGCCGGTCCCCGCGTACGCCCTTGAGCGCCGCCGTCCAGGACTCGAGCTGGTCGAACATGGTCGCGATCTGGCCGGCGGCCGCCGGCCCGGGGGTGAATGTCGAGTAGTTCTCGAAGTCGTGGGCCAGGGAGAACCCCACGCTCTGCCGGACGTGGGCGACCTGCACCTCGCTCATCACTGCGCGCAGGTGCTCGACGGCCCGCGCACCGCTGACCGAGCCGTAGCTGACGAAGCCGGCCGCCTTGTTGTTCCACTCCGCGTAGAGGTAGTCGATGGCGTTCTTCAGCACCCCGGAGGTCGAGTGGTTGTACTCGGGGGTGACGAAGACGAACCCGTCGTAGGAGGCGATGGTGTCCGCCCAGGCCTTCGTGTGCTCGCCCACGTAACGCCCGGCGCTCGGCGGGATCGGCTCGTCGAGGTGCGGCAGCGGGTAGTCGATCAGGTCCACGAGGCTGTAGCGAGCGGCGGAGCGGCCCGCAGTCTGCTCCATCACCCAGTCGGCCACCGCCTTGCCGTTGCGGTTGGGCCGGGTGCTGCCGAGGACGACGGCGATATCGAGATCAGTCATGAGAGGTCTTTCGGGCTAGGATGTTGATATGTCACCAACGATGGTACGCGCCGTTGATGACATGTCAACTACTTCGGGAAGGGGCCGGCCGTGAGTGCACCGTCGACGACGTCGGTGAGCGACCGCACCGATGCGGTGCTGTGGCGCGACCTGGCGACCATGCTGCTGAACGTGGGCCGGGCGCTCGACGCGCGGCTGCAACGGGAGGCGGGGATCTCGCTGCCCGACTTCGACATCCTCGGCGCACTGTGCACGCCGCCGGCCACCCCGGTGCGGCCGCGGGACCTGGGGCTGGGACTGCGCTGGGAGAAGAGCCGGCTGTCCCACCAGCTGCGCCGGATGGAGTCCCGCGGCCTGGTCGACCGGTCGGTCTGCGCGGCCGACGGTCGGGGTGCCCTGGTGGGAGCCACGCCGGCGGGTCGCACCGCGTACGAGCGGGCACGGCCGGGCTTCACCGAGGAGCTGCATGTCCGGTTCGGCCGGCTGCTCGAGCCCGGCGAGGGGGACCAGCTGTACGCGCTGGTCCAGCGGGTGCTCGGTGCGGTCGACCTCGAGGACCTCTGCGGTCCGACCCCGGGCGGTTAGCCCAGCTCGGTCATCTCCACGGTCACGAACATCTCCGAAGACCCGCCCGCGTACGTCCCGCGCAGCGGCGCCACGTCGCCGTAGTCCCGGCCCTGGCCGATCCGGACGTAGCCGTCGGTCAGCCGCCGGCGCAGGGTCGGGTCGTACGCCACCCAGCTGCCGCACCACCATTCGACCCAGGAGTGGCTCTCCCCCACGACGGTCTGGTTGGCCTGGCCGGGGCGGGGATGCAGATAGCCCGAGACGTACCGGGCCGGGAGCCCGATGGAGCGGAGGGCGCCCAGCGCGACGTGGGTGTAGTCCTGACAGACGCCGCGGCCAAGCTCCCACACCTCGCGGGCGGTGCTGTTCACCCCGGTGGAGCCGCGCTCGTACCTCAGCCGGTCGTGGATCAGCCCGCAGATGTCCACGCCGGCCAGCCGGGGCGGCGCGTCGGCGTATTCGGCGGCCAGGGCGAGCAGCTCGTCCGGCGCCCGGGTGCGGTCGTTCACCACCAGGAACTCGGTCATGGTGTCGATCACCCCGCGGTCGCGCAGGGCCGGCCAGCCGAGGTCGTTCGGCGCCACCCGGCGGTCGGTGTCCCAGGCCAGCTCGTCACCCGAGGTCTCTACCACCGCCTGGGCGTGCACGGTCAGCGCCTCGTGCGGCTCGTGCAGCTCGAAAGTGGTCACCACCGTGCCCCAGTAGTCGGTGTAGGTGAAGCTCCAGGCCGCCGGGTCGATGCTCACCCGGCTGGTCCACACCGTCTGGTGCTCGGTCGCCGCCGGGATCATCCGCGCCTCGTTGTAGGAGGACTTGACCGGGCTGGCGTAGTGGAACCCGGTCTTGTGGTTGATGCTCAGCCGCATCTCGCCTCCCGGTGGTGGATGCCCGTCGGCATCTCAGCGCGTCCGTTCCGAGGTCCAGGCCGCGGGCTCCGCGGCGGCGAAGTAGTTGGTGGTCACCGCGTCGGTCACCCGCGCGGCCACCGCCTGCACCTCGGCCATCTCGGCATCGAGGTTCTGCAGCAGGTCGGTGATCTCGGCGTACTCCAGTCGGGCGCGCATCCGGCCCAGGGCCCGCGCGGCGATCTCCGACTGCCGGGCCTCCAGCGCGTTGTTGCTGCTGACCCGGCGCAGGCTGTCCGCCGCCGAGACCAGGCCGTGCATGATCGATCGCGGGAACCGGCCGTCCCGGATCAGGAACTCGGCCGCGCCCCGGTCGCTGTGCAGACCGCGGTAGGTGCGCAGGAAGGCGTCGTGCCCGCCGCAGCCGCGCAGCACCGCCGGCCACTGGGTGCTACCGGAGGTCAGCGAGGCCGAGGCAACCATCCGCGAGGTCATGTCCACCTGCTCCAGCGACCGGCCCATGGACATGAACTGCCAGCCGTCGTCGCGGACCATGATGCCGCGGGCGATGCCGGTGAACAGGGCGCTGCGTTCCCGCACCCAGTTGAGGAAGGTGTGGGCGCCGGCGACGCCCGAGGACTCCCGGGGCAGCTGGTGCCAGGTGGTGTTGATGCTCTCCCACAGATCGAGCGGGATGACCTCCCGGGCTCGTCGGGCGTTGTCGCGGGCCGCGGCCCAGGAGGAGTAGATCGAGGTGGGCTCGCGTGGGTCGTAGCCGAGGACGCGGAGCAGGTCGTCGAGCGACGGGTTCTCGACGTGCTCGACGTTCATCAGGGCGAGCAGGTTGCGGCAGGCGTCCACCTCGGACGAGGTGTCCTCGACCAGCAGTCGGAGGTGCGTCTGCAGCAGCCGGGCGGTGTCCTCGGCCCGCTCGACGTAGCGGCCGATCCAGAACATCGACTCCGCGATCCGGCTCAGCATCGATGTGCTCCGATGTGGGCTGAGCCTGTCGAAGCCCTCTGGTCATGCCCTTCGACAGAGCCTGTCCTGAGCTTGTCGAAGGGCTCAGGGCACATGGACTGCTGTTGCTGCTCCTCCTGCGCCCGCGGCGCCTGGCCGCGCTGCGGCATCAGCTGGACCGGCAGGGCGGACACGGTGAGCCGCCCGGTCGAGGGCTCCGGCGTACGGAGGGGCTCGGTGTCCGTCGAGGGTTCGGGTTCCTCGTCGGACTCGGCGTCATCCGGGGTGGCCGGCAACTGCGGTGGAGCCACCGCCTCGGGCGGGGCCTCCGCGTCGTCGTCCTCCTCGGACTCGGCGTCATCCGGAGTGGCCCGCGACTGCGGTGGAGCCACCGCCTCTGGCGGGGCCTCCGCGTCGTCGTCCTCGTCCTCCTGGTCCGGGCCACCGCCGCCGACGGTCGGTCGGTGCGTGGGACTGAGCACCCAGGTGTCCTTGCTCCCGCCGCCCTGGCTGGAGTTGACCACCAGCTCACCCTCGGGCAGCGCGACCCGGGTCAGTCCGCCGGGCAGTACCCACACGTCGTCGCCGCTGTTCACCGCGAACGGGCGCAGGTCGACGTGCCGGGGCGCGAGCCGGTCGTCGATCAGGGTCGGCACGGTGGACAGCTGGACCACCGGCTGGGCGATCCATCCGCGCGGGTCGGTGGTCACCCGGCGGCGCAGCGCGTCCAGCTCCTCCTTGCTGGCCTGCGGACCGATCACAATGCCCTTGCCGCCAGAGCCGTCGACCGGCTTCACCACCAGTTCGTGTAGCCGGTCCAGCACCTCCTCGCGGGCGACGTCCTCCTCCAGCCGCCAGGTGTCGACGTTGGGCAGGATCGGCTCGGCGTGCAGGTAGTAGCGAATCAGGTCGGGCACGTAGGTGTAGATCAGCTTGTCGTCGGCCACCCCGTTGCCGACCGCGTTGGCCAGGGTCACCCCGCCGGTGCGAACCGCGTTGATCAGCCCAGGCACGCCGAGCATCGAGTCGCTGCGGAAGTGCACGGGGTCGAGGAAGTCGTCGTCGACCCGCCGGTAGATCACGTCCACCCGCTGCGGCCCGGCGGTGGTCCGCATGTAGACCCGGCCGCGACGACACTCCAGGTCGCGGCCCTCGACCAGCTCGACGCCCATGGTCCGGGCGAGCAGCGTGTGCTCGAAGTAGGCGGAGTTGTAGACGCCGGGGGTGAGCACGACCACGGTCGGGTCGTCGACCCCGTTCGGGGCGCACTTGCGCAGGGCGGCGAGCAGCCGGGTCGGGTAGCCGGCGACGGGGCGGATCCGCTGGTTGGCGAACGCGCCGGGCAGCGCGGTGATCATGGCGCTCCGGTTGGTCATCACGTAGGAGACGCCGCTGGGCACCCGGACGTTGTCCTCCAGCACCCGTACGTCGCCGTCCGGGTTGCGGATCAGGTCGATCCCGGCCACGTGGACGCGTACGCCGTTGGCCGGCTCGACTCCCCAGACCGCGCGGTGGAAATGGGTCGAGGAGGTGATCAGCTGGCTGGGCACCACGCCGTCGGCGATCACCCGGGCCCCGGCGTACACATCGGCCAGGAACGCCTCCAGCGCCCGCACCCGCTGGGCGACGCCGGCCTCGATGGTGGACCACTCGCCGGAGGCGATCACCCGCGGCACCAGGTCGAGCGGGAATGGCCGCTCCACCCCACCGACGTCGAAGGTCACCCCGGCCTGGGTGTAGTTGTTGGCCAGCGAGTCGGCGATGTGCCGCAGCTCGGTCGGGCTGGAGCGGCTCAGCGACCGGTGGATGGCCTGGTAGGACGGGCGGACGGCACCCTCGGCGTCGATCATCTCGTCGTAGGCCGCCCCGGGGCGGTAGTCAGAGAGAACGTCCGCCATAGGCGGAGCCTACTCAGCCAGGTAACGCGGAAGTAACGCCTCAGCCAGTGACTCGTTCGCTGACCAGCGCCTCGAGCAGGGCACGGACGGCCGGCACCGTCTCGGCCCCGGCGCGGTGGATCAGGCCGATGTGGCGGTGGGACGCCGGCTGCACCGGGCGAACGTCGATCTCGGGATGCCGGTAGGCGTCCAGGGCGGAACGGGGGAGCAGGGCGACGCCGAGACCGGCGGCGACGAGGTTCTGCACCACCACGTAGTCGTCGGTGACGTGCCGGATCTGGGGTGTGAACCCCGCCTGCTCGGCGAGGTGGACCAGATGGGCGCGGCAGCGGTCGCAGCCGGCGATCCACGGCTCCTCGGACAGCGAGGCGAGCTCCGTCGGGCGGCCGGCGCGGTGCCCGGGCGGCAGCACCAAGCGGACCGGCTCCCGGCCGAGCGGCACCCAGGAGAGGTCGACCAGCGTCGGCACCGGCGCCTCCCGGTAGCCGAAGACCAGCGCTAGGTCGACCTGTCCGTCGGTGAGCAGGGTCAGGGCTTCCGGCGGCTCCGCCTCGGTCAGGGCCACGTCGATCCCCGGGCTGTCCCGGCCGAGCCGGGCCAGCGCCCGCGGCACCAGGGTCGCCGAGGCGGAGGGGAACGCAGCCAGCCGCACCCGGCCCCGGCGCAGCGCCGCGACTCCGGCCAGCTCCTCCTCCGCCATGTCGAGTTGGGCGGCGATGGCGTCGGCGCGGGCCAGCAGCAGGGTGCCCGCCTCGGTGGGGCGTACGCCGCGCGGTCCGCGGAGCAGCAGCGTGCAGCCGGCCTCGCGCTCCAGCTGCCGCAGGTGCTGGCTCACCGCCGGCTGGGTCCAGCCGAGCTCGCGGGCCGCCGCTCCGAGCGCGCCGGCCCGGACGACGGTGCGGAAGATCATCATCCGGCGCGGGTCCACCCGACCAGCATGGGTCCCAAGCACAGCTTTGGACAATGCCAATCAAGCCAAGGCTTCCCAGGGACCGGTGACCGCCGCGACGATGGACCCGTGCGAACCGTGGGACTGATCGGTGGGATGAGCTGGTACTCGACGCTGGAGTACTACCGGGTGATCAACACCGAGGTGCAGCGCCGTCGTGGCGGCCACGCCTCGGCGCAGGTCGCGTTGCAGTCGCTGGACTTCGCGGGGGTACGCCGGTGTCAGGAGACCGAGGACTGGGCTGCCGCCGGCCTGCTGCTCGGCGATGCGGCCCGGCGCTGCGAGGCCGGCGGGGCGGACGTGGTGCTCATCTGCACCAACCTGATGCACAAGGTCGCCGACGCCGTGGCCGCCGCGGTGGACGTGCCGCTGCTGCACATCGCCGACGCGGTCGCCGCCGAGGCCGACCGGCACGGCTGGACCCGGCTGGGCCTGCTCGGCGCCCGCTGGGTGATGGAGGAGACCTTCTACGCCGACCGGCTCGCCGCCCACGGCATCTCCGTGGTGACCCCCGACGAAGCCGGGCGGGCGATGGTCGACGGGGTGATCTTCGACGAGCTGACCCAGGGCCGGATCGAACCGGCCTCGCGGGCGGCGTACGCGGGGGTGGTGCGCGACCTGGCCGCCCAGGGCGCCGAGGCGGTTGTGCTCGCCTGCACCGAGATCGGCCTGCTGCTCACTCCGGCTGACAGCGCACTGCCGCTGATCGACTCGATGCAGGCGCACGCCCTGGCGGCCGTGGACTTCGCCCTGGCCGAGCGGGTGCATGCGGGCTGAGCGTGTCGCCACTCGAGATCTCGACTTCGCGCTACCTAGGGTCGCTTCGCGCTAGGTCCGCCTAGCGCGGAGCGCCCCGGAATAGCGCGAACATGAGCTCGGCGGGGTCGTTAGGCTGACCCGGTGCCTGAGGAGCCCACGCCGTCGCCGCCGGAGCAGGCCGACCTGCCCGAGCAGATGCGGGTTCGCCAGGAGAAGCGGGCCCGGCTGCTGGCCGAGGGCCGCGAGGCCTATCCGGTCAGCGTGCCGCGGACGCACTCGCTGCAGCAGGTCCGCGAGCAGTGGGGCCACCTAGAGACCGGCGAGGAAACGCACGACGTCGTGGGCGTCACCGGCCGGGTGGTGTTCATCCGCAACACCGGCAAGCTGTGCTTCGCCACCCTGCAGGAGGGACTCACCCTCGAGCACTCGGGCACCCGGTTGCAGGTGATGCTGTCGCTGGCCGAGGTCGGCGAGGAGCAGCTGGCCCGGTGGAAGGCCGACGCGGACCTCGGTGACTTCGTCTTCGTCCGTGGCCGAGTGATCTCCTCCAAGCGCGGGGAGCTGTCGGTGCTGGCCGACGAGTGGCAGATGGCGGCGAAGGCGCTGCGCCCGATGCCCAACCTCTACGCCGAGTTGTCCGAGGAGACCCGGGTCCGGCAGCGCTACGCCGACCTGACCGTCCGCGAGGCCGCCCGGGACATGGTCCGCACCCGCGCGACCGTCACCCGCAGCCTGCGCGAGACCCTGCACCGCGACGGCTACGTCGAGATCGAGACGCCGGTGCTGCAGCTGGTGCACGGCGGCGCCAACGCCCGCCCGTTCACCACCCACCTCAACGCGTTCGACATCGACATGACCCTGCGCATCGCGCTGGAGCTGTTCCTCAAGCGGGCCGTGGTCGGCGGCGTGGAGCGGGTCTACGAGCTGGGCCGGATCTTCCGCAACGAGGGGATCGACTCCACCCACAGCGCGGAGTTCACCATGCTCGAGGTCTACCAGGCTTGGGGTGACCAGCGCACCATCGCCGCCCTCACCCAGCAGCTGATCGTCGATGCGGCCGACCAACTGGGCGGGCGGGTGATCGACACCCCGGCCGGTGAGATCGGCCTGGACGGTGAGTGGCCCTGGCTGAGCGTCTACCCGGGCCTGTCGGAGACCCTCGGCGAGGAGGTCACGCCCGAGACCACCGCCGAGCACCTGCGCAAGATCGCCGAGGCCAACGACGTGGCGTACGAGCCGGGCTGGGACGCGCAGAAGCTGGTCATGCGGCTCTTCGGCGAGCTGGTCGAGCCCACGCTGATCCAGCCGACCTTCGTCTGCGACTACCCGCCGCTGGCCCAGCCGCTGGCCCGGCCGCACCGCAGCGACCCCGACCTGATCGAGGCCTGGGACCTCTTCATCGGCGGGTTGGAGCGCGGCACCGGATTCTCCGAACTGGTCGACCCGGTGATCCAGCGGGAGCGGCTGACCGCCCAGTCGCTGGCCGCGGCCGCCGGGGATCCCGAGGCGATGCAGCTGGACGAGGACTTCCTGGCCGCGCTGGAGTTCGGTGCGCCGCCGATGGGCGGCCTCGGGCTGGGCATCGACCGGCTGGTGATGCTGTTCACGAATGCGGGAATTCGCGAAACGATCCTCTTCCCGCTGTTGAAACCCGAATAATAGGCAGCGCCTCGGGGGAGGAGGATCCGGTGGCGCTCGCCCACTGGCTGAACTCATGATCAACACCATTGCGGTGCACGGCTACCGTTCGCTGCGCGACCTGCGCGTGCCGCTGTCCCGGATCACCGTCATCACCGGCGCGAACGGCGCCGGCAAGTCGAGTCTCTACCGGGCGCTGCGACTGCTGGCCGACTGCGCCGATGGCCAGGTGGTCGCTTCGCTCGCTCGGGAGGGCGGGCTGCCCTCGACCCTGTGGGCCGGACCGGAGATGGTCGGTGCCGCGGTCCGCCGGGGTGAGCATCCCGTCCAGGGCACCGTACGCAGCGAGCGGGTCAGCCTGCAGCTGGGCTTCGCGGCCGACGACTTCTCCTACCTGATCGACCTCGGCCTCCCGATCCCCGGTGAGTCGGCCTTCGACCTGGACCCGGAGATCAAGCGCGAGCTGGTCTGGATGGGCGAGGTGGTCCGTCCGGCAACCCTGCTGGCCCGGCGGCGCGGACCGATGGTCGAGCTGCGGGACGGCGCGGGCTGGGTCACGGCGGACACCCGGCCGCGGACGTACGAGTCCATGATCACCGAGGTGGTCGACCTCGCCCGGGCTCCGGAGCTGTTCTGGGTCCGCGAGCAGGTCCGGTCCTGGCGGTTCTACGACCACTTCCGGACCGATGCCGAGGCGCCGGCCCGGGCCAGCTATGTCGGCACCCGGACGTCGGTGCTCAACCACGACGGTCGCGATCTCGCCGCGGCGCTGCAGACGATCGTGGAGATCGGCAACGCCCGCGCCCTGCGCCGGACGATCGCCGACGCCTTCCCCGGCGCGGAGCTGAGCGTCCGCACCGAGGCCGGCCGGTTCGAGCTGCAGTTCAGCGCCCACGGCCTGCTCCGGCCGCTCGGGGTCGCCGAGCTCTCCGATGGCACGCTGCGCTACCTGCTGCTGGTCGCGGCGCTGCTCAGCCCGCGCTCGCCGGGCCTGATCGTGCTGAACGAGCCGGAGACGAGCCTGCACCCGGACCTGCTGGCCCCGTTGGCCCGGCTGATCGGCCAGGCCAGCCGGTCGACCCAGATCGTCGTCGTCTCGCACGCCGCTCCGCTGATCACCGCCCTGCAGCGCGAGCCGCAGTCCGCGACCGTCGAGCTGGTCAAGGACTACGGCGAGACCCAGGTGGCCGGTCAGGAGGGCCCGCTGGACGGGCCGCCGTGGTCGTGGGGCAGCCGCTGACCCACGCCCGACCCTCCGGTTCGCGCCCGTTCCTCATCCTGGCGCGGTTACATCGGTCGCCAGGACGAGCAAAGGGCGCAATCTCCACTCAGCCCCGGAGGAGGCAGGGCAGCAGCAGCCCGGAGTCGCCGAACTCGTGCCACAGGTAGCGCTCGGCCACCGCGGCGTCGTAGGCCCGCTGGGTCAGCTGCGTTCCCGCCACCGACTCGACCAGCAGCAGGTGCGACGCCTCCGGGTTGTGCCAGCCGGTGACCAGGCCGTTGATCACCCGGACCGGGCGGTCTGGGCTGATCACCAGCTCAGTCCAGCCGGACCCCGGCGACACGGTGCCGTCCGCCGCCGCGGCCGACTCGGTCGCCCGGGTGGCCGTGGTGCCAACCGCGATGACCCGCCGACCCTGCCGCCGGGCGGCGTTGACCAGCGCGGCCGTCGTCTCCGGCACCTCGAACCACTCCGCCTGCGGCCCCTCGCGCGCCTCCTGCGACGACACCCCGGTGTGCAGGGTGATCGGTGCGAAGACCACCCCGCGGGCCACCAGCGCAGCGACGAGCTCGGCGCTGAACGGCCGGGCGGCGCTCGGCATCTCCGCACTGCCCGGGCAGAGAGCGAAGATCGTCTGGTACGCCGTGATCGGGAAGGACCCGCGGAGGTAGCCGTAGCTGATCGGCCGGCCGTACGCGGCCAGGTAGTCGCTTCGTCGGGTGGGGGTACGGACGTCGCCGCGCCACAGCCGGTTGCCCTGCCCGGTCGGCGAGGAACCCGGCTCCGGATACGGCTCGACCAGGTCGACGTAGGCGCCCGCCCGGAGGTCGATCCGCTCGCCGGCCCGACCGTCGAGGACCGGGGCGGCGGCGTGGGGAGCCGTACGCAGCTCAACCACCCGGCTCCCGTCGGCCAGCCGGTTGGCCACGTGTACGACGACCGGACGACCGGCGCGTACGCCGTCGAGTTGCCCGGGCACGGTGGCCGACGTGTTGACCACCAGCACGTCGCCGGGCGCGAGGTGGTCGGCGATCCCGGCGAACCGGGTGTGGGTGATGCCGGACCGGTCGGCGACCAGCAGCCGGACGCCGTCCCGACGCAAGCCGCGCTGTTCGGGCGGCTCGGTGGCGGTCAGGTCGTCCGGCGGGTCGAACCGCGTGGTCGGCTCGCGGGTGATCATCGTGCCGGTCACGCCACCCTCACCTCGACCGGGTCGGGCAGGTCGGCGGCGACGTAGCGACCACTCGGCCGGCCGGAGCGGATCAGGGCAGCGATCCGCGGCGCGACGGTCTCAGGCTCCGGCCGGTCAGAGATGTCCTCGCCTGGGAAGGCAGCCTGGTGCATGGCGGTGCGCATGTCGCCGGGATCGACGGCGTACCAGGTGATCGCCGGCTCCTCGGCCGCCCAGGTAAGCGTCTGGTGGTCGAGCGCAGCCTTGGTCGACCCGTACCCGCCCCACGTCTCGTAGTGCTCGGCACCGGCGTCGGAGGACAGATTGATCACCACGGCACCTGGCGCCAGGTGCGGCAGGGCCGCCCGGATGAGCTGCTGCGGGGCCAGCACGTTCACCAGCCAGAGCCGCTCGTACGCCCCGGACTCCAGGTCGCGGAGCGCCGGCAGCGGGGAGCCGCCGAGGTCGCTGGCGTTGTTGACCAGCAGGTCGAGCGGGCCGCTCTCGGTGGCCGCCGCCAGCAGCGCCGTGCGATGGGCCGGGTCGGCGACGTCGCCGGGG